>DASRJW010000026.1 GCA_035649275.1 Candidatus Krumholzibacteriia bacterium | reverse complement strand
TTGGGCAGGACCGTCATGCCGAGGATGAGAAGGTACTCTCCAGGCGCCTCGCCCTTGCGGCCGATCGTGCGCACGAAGCGCCCGTCGGCGTCATAGGCGCGGAGGGTTTCGAGCTGGTCGTCGGCCACGTAGATCGAGCCCGCGGGGCCAACGGTCAGATACGAGATGCGACCGAAGATCGTCTCCTCGGGCCCATCGTAACTTCCGATCCGCAGGTCCTCCACCAAGCGGACGTCGCCCCAGGGGCCCGCGGCGGGCGTTTCGGTGGCGCCCGCGGGAGGGCTGATGAACAGCAAGGTCAGTAAGATCGGTGCCTCACGGCAACCCTGAGCACAAGGCCACATGACGTCGCTAGAGGTAGCGCTCCCGCACCACCTTCATATGATGCAGCTCGTGCCCGGCGATGATGTAGGGCAGGGTGCGCACGGTGAATTCGCAGTCACTCGCCGTGCCGCGGCGCAGCCACATGTCTCCCTCCACGCTCTGGAACAGCGACAGCGTGGCGGCGCGGATGCTGCCGAACTCGGCAGCGACGCTGCGCAGGGTGCGGCGCTGCACATTGGACGCGGCGACGTAATCGTCCTGCTCCATGGAAGGAAGCGGGGTGCGGTCGTTGCGCGCGAAGGCCAGAGCGCGGTAGGAGAAGACGCGCTCCGTGTCGCAGAGATGGCCGATCACCTGCTTGATGCTCCACTTGCCAGGGGCGTAGCTGAAGTTGCCCTTCTCCTCCCCGAGCTGTTCGAGGAGTTGCAGCGTTTGCCGATTCTGGGACGCCAAGATCTCCAGAATGTCGCCCTCGGGCAGCGCTCCGATGTATTTCCCGTAGTAGGGTGCGTATTCCGTAGCTTCCGGCCGCGCCAGCATGCGCGCCTCCTTTCTTCGACGTTTCCTGCGCTCTAGGTGCACCGGCCCCCATGGGCTATCAGCAAGGAGCTCTGGTGGCCCGCGGGATCCAAGGAGTCTATCCCTTTCGGCCTTCTCCACGCAGAGTCACCCAGGGTGGACAGCAAGCCCATAAGCCATTGTAGTTATTGTAAATAAATATGGATAGGAGGGTAGACTTTTGGGCCGTAAAAGAGTACTAATAAGTAGGCATTCAATGCGAGAGGTCGGGGGGCGATGAAGCTCACGTCCCAGGAAGAATACGGGCTCCGGTGCATCCTGAGCCTAGCGCGGCAAGAGAAACTCGCGGCTCTCGGGGGCGGCCTCGGCCGGCCGTCCTCCACCATCGCCCAGATCGCCGAACGAGAGGGGCTGTCGACGGAGTACGTCGGCAAGCTGATGGGCGTGTTGACGCGGGCAGGATTGGTGGAGAGCGTTCGCGGCCGGAATGGCGGCTACCGGTTGGCGCGACCGCCGGCGGAAGTCTGCGTTTCCGAAGCGCTCGCGGCGCTCGGCGGCAAGCTGTACCGGCCGGCGGAGACGTGTGATCGCTTCAGCGGCGAGCTCAGCTTCTGCGTCCACTCGCCGACCTGCTCTATCCGCTCGTTGTGGTCGGGGTTACAGCTGATGATCGACTACATGCTGTCCCGGACCACACTCGAGGACTTGGTGTCCACGAGCGAGAGCACCATGGGCGACTGGATGCGAGCGAAATTCGAGGCGCTCGCCAAGCTGGTGGGCCCAGACCTGCCGGCGTCGGCTCGAAGCCCGGGATACGTGAACCTGGTCACCCCGGGTGTCGAGCGCTAGCCGAAGCAAGGAAAGGCGAGGAGCGAATGTCCACCGAAGCAATTCGCAGGGTGACCGAGAGCGAGTACAAGTACGGCTTCACCACCGAGATCGAGTCCGATACGGTGCCCCCTGGCCTCGACGAGGACATCGTCCGTCTCATCTCGGGCAAGAAGGGCGAGCCCGAGTTCATGCGCGAGTGGCGGCTGAAGGCCCTGCGGCACTGGACCACGCTCGAGGAGCCGCACTGGGCCAACGTGCGGTACGGGCCCATCGACTACCAGAAGATCGTCTACTACGCCGCGCCCAAGCAGAAGCCGCAGCTGCAAAGCCTGGACGAGGTGGACCCGGAACTGCGGGAGACCTTCAGCAAGCTCGGCATCTCGCTGGAAGAGCAGAAGCGGCTGACCGGGGTGGCGGTGGACGCCGTCTTCGACAGCGTCTCCGTGGCCACGACCTACAAGAAGCGGCTCGGCGAATTGGGCATCGTCTTCTGCTCCTTTTCCGAGGCGGTGCGCGAGCACCCCGAGTTGGTGCGCAAGTACCTGGGGTCGGTGGTGCCGCACACGGACAACTTCTTCGCGGCGTTGAACGCCGCCGTCTTCACCGACGGCTCCTTCGTCTACGTGCCGAAGGGCGTGCGCTGCCCCATGGAGCTGTCCACCTACTTCCGCATCAACGCCGCCGACACCGGGCAGTTCGAGCGCACCCTCATCATCGCCGACGCCGGCAGCTACGTGAGCTATCTGGAAGGGTGCACGGCGCCCCAGCGCGACACCAACCAGCTGCACGCGGCGGTGGTGGAGCTGATCGCCCTGGACGACGCGCAGATCAAGTACTCCACGGTGCAGAACTGGTACCCCGGGGACAAGGATGGCAAGGGCGGCATCTACAACTTCGTCACCAAGCGCGGCGCCTGCCGCGGCCGCAACTCCAAGATTTCCTGGACCCAGGTGGAGACGGGATCGGCCATCACCTGGAAGTACCCGAGCTGCATCCTGCAGGGCGAGAACTCCGTGGGAGAGTTCTACTCCGTGGCGGTGACCAACAACTACCAGCAGGCCGATACGGGTACGAAGATGATCCACATCGGCAAGAACACGCGCAGCACCATCATCTCCAAGGGCATCTCGGCGGGACACGGACAGAACAGCTACCGCGGCCTGGTGAAGATCCTGAAGGGGGCGGAGAACGCACGCAACTACTCGCAGTGCGATTCCATGCTCATGAGCGACAAGTGCGGCGCCCACACCTTCCCCTACATCGAGGTGAAGAACCCCACGGCGCGGTTGGAGCACGAGGCTTCCACCTCGAAGATCGGGGAGGACCAGATCTACTACTGCAAGCAGCGCGGCCTCTCCGAGGAGGACGCGGTGAACCTGATCGTGAACGGCTTCTGCAAGGAGGTCTTCCGCGAGCTGCCCATGGAGTTCGCGGTGGAAGCGCAAAAGCTCCTGAGCGTGAGCCTGGAGAACGCCGTTGGCTGAGGGGCAAGGAAGGCTGAGGCGCAAGGAAGGAACGGGCATGCGGAAACCACTGCTGCACATCCGCGGTCTCAACGTCGAGGCCGGCGGCAATCCCATCCTGACCGGCATCGACCTGGACCTGTACCCGGGCGAGGTGCACGCGGTCATGGGGCCCAACGGCTCGGGGAAGAGCACCTTGGCCCACGTCCTGGCCGGGCGCGACGGGTACGTCGTCACCGCCGGAGAAGTGCTCTACGACGGCAAGCCCTTGCTCGATCTGGAACCGGAGATGCGCGCCCGCAACGGCTTGTTCCTCGCCTTCCAGTATCCGGTCGAGATCCCCGGGGTCAACAACACCTACTTCCTCAAGGCCGCAGTCAACGCGGTGCGCAAGCATCGCGGCCTCCCCGAGCTGGACGCCATGGACTTCCTGGCGCTGGTGCGGGAGAAGATGAAGCTGCTCGAGGCTGACGATACCCTCCTCGGCCGCCCGGTGAACGAAGGCTTCTCCGGGGGCGAGAAGAAACGCAACGAAATCCTACAAATGGCCGTGCTCGAGCCACGGCTGGCGATCCTGGACGAGACCGATTCGGGTCTGGACATCGACGCCCTGCGGATCGTGGCCCGGGGGATCGACTCCATGCGCAGCCCCGAGCGCACCATCCTGGTGGTGACGCACTACCAGCGGCTGCTCAACTACATCGTTCCCGACTACGTGCACGTCCTCTCCAAGGGCCGCATCGTGAAGTCCGGCGGCAAGGACCTGGCCCTCGAGCTCGAGGAGAAAGGCTACTCCTGGGTCGACGAAGCAGTCACCGAGGGGGCTTAGTGGCAGCAAAGGACGGGAGAGGGGCGATGCTCGGAACGAGCGAGGCACTGGACGCTATCACGGCGCGCTTCGCCGCGATCGAGCGCCTGACGGCGGCGAACGGCAGCTCCTGGTTCGAGCCGCGCCGGCGCCAGGCCATGGAGCGCTTCGTGGCCCTGGGCTGGCCGACACCGCGGCAAGAGGCCTGGCGTTACTTCGACCTGACGCCGCTGCGGCGCACGGCCTTCCACTACGTCCGGGACACGGAGCGCAGCCACATCGGGCACGAGGCGCTCGCGCCCTTCCAGGTGCACTGTCTCCCGGGGGCGCAGCTGGTGTTCGTGGACGGCTATTTCGAGCCCGCCCTGTCCACGGCCCGGAACGTGCCGGCAGGCGTCGTGGCCGGGGACCTGGCGTCGGCGCTGGGCGCGCGCCGCCCGCTCCTGGAAGCCCATCTGGCGCAGCACGCCGCCTTCGAGTCCCAGCCCTTCGTGGCGCTCAACACGGCGCTGCTCCACGATGGCGCCTGCGTGGTCCTGCCCCGGGGCGTCGCCATGCGCGATCCGATCCACCTGCTCTGGCTCTCCACCGCGTCGCAGGGGCCGATCGTGTCGCACCCGCGCACCATCTTGATCCTGGAGCCGCAAGCCGAGCTGACCTTGGTGGAGGATTACGTTTCCCTGGGGACGGAGTCCCACTTCACCAACCCGGTCACGGAGATCGTCCTGGGTGACGGGGCCGTGCTCGACTACTACAAGCTGCAGCGCGAGAGCCGGAGCGCCTACCATGTCGGCGCCATCGAGGTGCACCAGTCTCGGGACAGCAGCTTCCATTCCACCTCCATCGCCTTCGGTGGCAGCCGGACGCGCAACGACCTGCGTTGCCTCCTGGACGGCGAAGGGGCCAGCTGCAGGCTGCACGGCCTCAACGTCATCGCCGATGCGCAGCTCGTCGACGACCACACCAGCATCGTGCATGCGCGGCCACACTGCACCAGCCACGAGATCTACAAGACGATCCTGGACGGCGCCGCCCAAGGGGTGTTCAACGGCGCGGTGTTCGTGGCCAAGGACGCGCAGAAGACGAATTCCCGTCAGGAGAACCGCAACCTGGTGCTCTCCAAGGAAGCGCTGATGAACACCAAGCCGGAGCTGCAGATCCACGCCGACGACGTCAAGTGCAGCCATGGCGCCACGGTGGGCGAGCTGGAAGCGGACGCGCTCTTCTACCTGCGGGCCCGCGGCATCGACACCAAGACGGCCCGGCGCATCCTGACCTACGCCTTCGCCAACGACGTGCTGGAACGGATCCGCCTGGAGCCGCTGCGCAAGACCGTGGAGTCCGATCTCTTCCACTTCATCCCCGTGGGGCAGGAAGCCGATGCCCCCTGCTGAAAGTGCTGGAGCCATGTCGACGAAGCTACAGACCGCGTACGACGTGAACCGGATCCGCGCCGATTTCCCCATCCTGCAGCTGCAGGTGCGCGGCAAGCCGCTGGTCTATCTGGACAACGCCGCGACTACGCAGAAGCCGCGGTCCGTCATCGAAGCGCTGAGCCGCTACTACAGCGAGGGCAACGCCAACATCCACCGCGGCGTGCACTTCTTGAGCGAGCACGCCACCGCGGCCTACGAGGCGGTGCGGGCCCAGGCGGCCGGCTTCCTGGGGGCCGCAGACCCGGCGGAGATCATCTTCGTCCGCGGTACCACGGAAGCCATCAACTTGGTGGCGCAAGCCTACGGGCGGACGACCTTCGCGCGCGGCGACGAGATCGTCGTCACCACCATGGAGCACCACTCGAACATCGTGCCCTGGCAGCTCCTCTGCGAACAGACGGGCGCGGTGCTGCGCGTCGCCCCCATCGACGACCAGGGCGAGGTCCTCCTGGAGGAGTACGCCAAGCTCCTCGGGCCGCGCACGCGTCTCGTGGCGGTGGCGCACGTCTCCAACGCCCTCGGCACGATCAACCCGGTGCGCGAGATGACCACCCTCGCCAAGCGCCACGGCGCCATCGTGCTCGTCGATGGCGCCCAGGCGGCGGCGCACCTGAAGATCGAGGTGCGTGCCTTGGGCTGCGACTTCTACACCCTCTCGGGGCACAAGATGTTCGGCCCCACCGGCATCGGTTGCCTGTGGGGGCGGCGGGCGTTGCTGGAGGCCATGCCGCCCTACCAGGGCGGCGGCGACATGATCGCCTCGGTGAGCTTCGAGAAGACGACGTTCAACCACCTGCCGCACAAGTTCGAGGCCGGGACTCCCCACATCGCCGGCGTCATCGGTCTCGGAGCAGCGATGTCGTACTTGCAGAATGTCGGCCTGGAGGCGATCGGGGCCCATGAGGAGGACCTGCGTCAGTACGCCATGGAACGCCTGGGCAGCATCCGCGGCTTGCGCTTCATCGGCACCGCACGGCACAAGGCAGCGGTCGTCGGCTTCACGCTGGAAGGCGTGCATCCCCACGACGTGGGCACGATCCTCGATCAGGAGGGGGTGGCAGTGCGCGCCGGACACCACTGCGCCCAGCCGCTGATGGAGCGTTTCGGTGTGCCCGCCACGGTGCGGGCCTCCTTTGCCCTGTACAACACCCGTGCCGAGGTGGACGCGCTCGCCCGCGCCTTGCACCAGGTGCAGGAGATCTTCCATTGCTAGGGCAGAGGCGGCGGCAAGGGCCGGACCCCAGGGCGGCAGTTCGGAGAGGACGATGCTCGTGAACGCCGATCTGCGCGATCTCTACCAGGAAGTGGTCCTCGATCACGGGCGGCGCCCGCGCAACTTCCGGAGCATGGAGGGAGCGAGCGCGCAGTCTGTGGGCTTCAATCCGCTCTGCGGCGACAAGCTCACCCTGTTCCTGCACTGCGAAGGGGACATCGTGCGCGATGTCAGCTTCCAGGGCAGCGGCTGCGCCATCTCGACGGCGTCGGCGTCGCTGCTCACCGAAACGGTGAAGGGCAAGCCGCGGCACGAGGTGGAGGCACTGCTCGCCGCCTTCATCGAGATGCTGACGGGCACCGAAAAGTCGGACCCGACGCGGCTGGGGAAACTGGCGGTGTTCTCCGGGGTCAAGGACTTCCCGGTCCGCGTCAAGTGCGCCACCCTCGCCTGGCGCACCCTGGAAGCGGCGCTCGACGGCGGCGCCGGCGAGGTCAGCACGGAGTGAGGGCGGCGGCGCGCCGCCAACGGACGGAGAACAGCATGGAAAGCGCACCCAAGGACCCGGTGGAGCGGGCGACGGAGCCCGGGGCTGCCGGCGGCGCCGACCTGCAGGCGCTGCGGGAGCAGATCATCGCGATCTTGCAGACGGTCTTCGACCCGGAGATCCCGGTGAACATCTACGAGCTCGGCATGGTCTACGACATCGCCGTCGACGCAGGCGGCCATGCGGTGGTGACCATGACCCTCACCTCCCCCATGTGCCCGGTCGCCGGCAGCCTTCCCGGCGAGGTGGAAACCAAGATCGCCAGCATCGAAGGCCTCGCCTCGGCGCGCGTCAACCTGGTCTGGGAACCGCCGTGGACGCCGGAGCGCATGACCGAGGCCGCCAAACTGCAGCTCGGGATGATGTAAACTGCACCTCCCGACCCAGGAGGTGGAGCATGAACACGCCGAGTCGCTGGACTTATCCCGGCGTCGCCCTTTCCTTGTTCCTCGCCTCGTTCTCCCTCGATGCCATCGTGGTCGCGGCCGATCCCGCGGCGTCTCCGGCGGAGGAGAACCCCGCCATGCCGGGCTTCCAGAAGGACGCCTCGGATGCCCGCGCCATGGAGATCGCCGACGAAGTGATGCGCGCCATGGGCGGGCGTCCGGCCTGGGACAACACCCACTACGTGCGCTGGCTCTTCTTCGGCCGGCGCATGCACTATTGGAACAAGTGGACCGGTGACGTGCGCATCGAAGCGGGTGACAAGCTCGTGCTCATGAACATCCAGACCCGCAAGGGCCGGGTCTGGGAGAAGGGCGTCGAGGTCACGCAACCGGAGTCTCTGCAGACGCGCCTGGAGAAAGGCTTCGCCTGGTGGACCAACGATTCGTACTGGGTCTTCATGCCGTACAAGCTCAAGGACTCGGGGGTGCGCCTGCGCTATCTCGGCGAGCGCGCCATGCAGGACGGCAAGCCGGCCGACGTTCTCGAGCTCACCTTCACCGGCGTCGGCCTGACGCCGGAGAACAAGTACGACATCTTCGTGGACAAGCAGACGCGGCTCGTGAGCGAGTGGTCCTACTACGAGAAGGCGGGCGATGGGGAACCGAAATTCACCATGCCCTGGAAGGCATGGCGGAAGGTCGGAGACATCATGCTGGCCGGTGATCACGGCCGGAGCGAGCCCGACTGGAAGCTGGCGGCGTTCAGCACCTTGCCCGCCAGCGTCTTCACCAGCCCCGATTCGGTGAAAGTGCAATAGGTGGACGCGGAGGGCACGCAGACAGGGTCGCAGGGCACGGTGCGGCCGGGCGCCGGGGGCACGGACCCACCCGTGCACATGACGCCCGAGGAGTTCCGCCTGCAAGGACGCGCCGTCGTCGATTGGGTCGCCGACTACTTCGAGCGCGTCGCCGCTTATCCGGCGCTCTCCCGGGCGGCTCCGGGAGAGATCCGCGCCGGTCTGCCGGCGGCGCCCCCGGAGCACGGCGAGGCCTTTGCGAACATCCTGGCCGATGTGGAGACGAAGATCCTTCCCGGCATCACCCACTGGCAGTCGCCGAGTTTCTTCGCCTTCTTCCCCGCCAACGTCTCCGGCCCCGCCATTCTCGGCGAGCTGCTGGCCTCCGGGCTCGGCGTGCAGGGAATGCTGTGGGCCACGAGTCCGGCCTGTACGGAGTTGGAGACCCATGTCCTCGACTGGGTCGTGGACATGCTCGGCTTGCCGCCGCGCTTCAAGTCCAGCGGCTCCGGCGGCGGCGTGATCCAGGACACGGCCTCGAGCGCCACGCTCTGCGCCTTGCTCGCCGCCCGGGAGCGCGCCACCGGCGGCGAGAGCAACCGGCGCGGCGGCGATGGCCGTCTGGTGGCCTATGCCTCCACGCAGGCGCATTCGTCGGTAGAGAAGGCGGCGCGCATCGCCGGCCTGGGAAGCGAGAAGCTGCGGCTGGTGGAAGTGGACGAGCGCTTCGCTCTGCGGCCGGAGGCGCTGGAGCGGCGCGTCGCCGCCGACCGTGCCCTGGGTCTCGTGCCTTTCTTCGTCTGCGCCACCGTGGGGACGACCTCCTCCAACGCCATCGACCCGGTGCAGGCGATCGGCCGTCTCTGCGCCCGCGAGGGCCTGTGGCTGCACGTGGACGCGGCGATGTCGGGGACGGCGGCGCTCTGTCCCGAGTTCCGCGGCATCCACGCCGGTCTCGAGCACGCCGACAGCTACTGCTTCAATCCGCACAAATGGATGCTGACCAACTTCGACTGCGATTGCTTCTACGTCGCGGACCGCGCCAGCCTGATCGGGGCTCTCGGCATCCTGCCGGAGTATCTGCGCAACCAGGCCACCGCCTCCGGACAGGTCATCGACTACCGCGACTGGCACGTGCCGCTCGGGCGGCGCTTCCGGGCCCTCAAGCTCTGGTTCGTGATCCGCTGGTACGGCGTCGAGGGGTTGCGCCGGCACGTGCGGCACACCGTGCATCTGGCGCAGGAATTCGCGCGCTGGGTGGCTGCGGACCCGCGTTTCGAGTGCGTCGTCCCGCCGCCGCTCAACCTGGTGTGCTTCCGCCTGCGCAGTAGCGATGCGGTCAACCAGGAGCTGCTCGAGCGCTTGAACCGGAGCGGGGAGCTCTACCTCACCCACACCCGCCTCGACGACCGCACGGTGCTCCGCTTCTGTGTCGGCCAGCCGCAGACGGAAGAGCGCCACGTGCGTGAGGCCTGGCAGCGCATCCAGGAAGAAGCGGCCCTCGTGCAACCCTCCTGCTGAGGGGAGTCATGGCGGAAGGCAAAGCGGCAAAGCGCCCGAAGCCGAAGCTTCGCTCCAGGCGAACGAGGGCGCCGCGAGCTCCGGAGGGCGGCGAGGCGTGGATCGCCGCCTGGCGCACGAACCACCGCGTCACCACCTATCTCATCGAGAATCTCCCGCCCGAGTTGTGGTCGAAGACCGTTCCCGGCGCTCCGCGCCGCACGGTGCGGATGATCGCGGCCCACATCCACAATGCCCGCTGCATGTGGATCAAGATGCTGGGCGCGCGCCATGGGGTGGTGGTACCCAGGAACGTGGATGGACGCCGGGTTCGGCCGGCGGAGTTGACTCGGGCGCTCGCCCGCAGCAGTGAAGGCTTCATCGACTTGATCCGACTCGGCATGGCGCGGGGTGGCGCGGTTCCCCCGGCCGCGTGGCAGAACTTTCCGACCGATCTCGCACACTTCCTCACCTACTTCGTGGCCCACGAGGCGCACCACCGTGGGCAGCTGTGCCTGCTGGCACGGCAATGGGGGCACCGCCTGCCCGTAGCGGTCACGGCCGGGCTCTGGCAGTGGAAGAAGCGAGCCCGCGAATGAAGGGAGCGAGCGGATTCGTCCCGCCCGCGCTGCGTGGGTGTCAAGGTGACGGGGCGCCGAGCCGAGGCGGCGACGATGGAGCTCCGGGCGGCGCCGCTCTGGATCCTGCTTCCGGCTCGGCCTCCAAGCTCTGTCGCAGCGGTGCGGGCAATCCCGGTTGCTGCAGCGTCCTCGTGACGAGTGCCCTGGCCTCGGCATCCCGTCCCATCCGGGTGTAGATCTCGCGCAGCAAGAGCACGGCGTCACCATACAATGGCGCGCGCTGCAGCAGCTTCTCCAGGACCTGGACGGCTTCCTGCGTCGCGCCGGCGCGCCAGGCGTAGAACCCCTGGGTGTAGGCATAACGCGGCTCGGCGGGGCGCTGCGCCGCCGCTTGCCGGCAGAGCGCGGCGGCTTCCGCCGGCTGCGCCTCACCCACCAGCACCGCCAGGTTGTAGGCCGCAGGCGCCAGGCTCGAATCGGCGCGCAGCGCGGCACGCAAGGCCGTCTTCGCTTCCTCCGGCTTGCCGCGCTCCGCCTGCAACAGACCCAGGTCGAAAGCGACTTCGGCGAAGTCGGGATGAGCGCGGTGCACACTCTCCAGGAGCAGCACTGCCTCCTCGTTGCGTCCCTGTCGGTTGAGGAGAAGCGCCAGATTGACGGCGGCGAGATAGAACTGCTCGTCGATGGCCAAAGCGCGCCGGTACTGCTTCTCCGCCTCCTCGAGCTTCCCTTGAGCCACCGCCAGGTTCGCCAGGTTGTAGGGCCCGGACGGCATGTCGGCGAGATAGTTCTGCGCGGCGACGTATTCGTCGAGGGCGCCCGTCTGCGCCTGGAGGTCGTCGGCCACGAGCGTTCCCGGCGGCAGCTCGGCCAAGCGCGCTGCTGCCTCCATGCGCACGCCGCGCACGGGGTCGCGCAGCAGCGGCACCAGGGCGCGGGCGAAGCGTGCCGGCTCGCTCGCCGCGAACCGGTTGGCGGCAGTGCGCCGGACGAGGGCGTCGGCGTCCCGCAGCGCCGCCGTGAGCGTGGCGCTGACGACGGTGTCCGCGGCGCTCGCCAGCAAGTCGAGCGCCGTGGCGCGGACGATGGCAGGGTGCAGGCGGTCGCGAGCGAGGGCGGCGAGCGCGCCCGCGGCGGCGGTGGGATTCGCCTGCCCGGCGGCGAGGATGGTGCCGTAGTGCGGCTTGCGCGTCTTCCCGTACCACTCGTCGTACTTCTCGAGCATCCAACTCTGCGTCTTGTCGGCGTGGCAGCCGGCGCAGGCGTTGGGGGTGCCAAGGCTCGCTGAGAGATCAGGCCGCGGCACGCGCATGCTGTGATCCCGGCGGAAGTGCACGCCCATGTAGGTCTGCCCGGGCATGTGACAGGAGGTGCATTGCGCCCCGGGATGGGTCGCGCCGTCTCGTGGGCTCGGATGGAAGTGATGGCTCGGGCTGTCGTAGGTATCGGCCCGGTGGCAGCGGGCGCAGAGCTCGTTGCCCTGCGCCAGGGTCTTGCCCGTGTGCGCATCGTGGCAGTCGGTGCACTGGACCCCGCTCGCGTACATCTTGCTCTGCAGGAAGGAATGGACCTCGTAGTCCTCTTCCAGGATCTGGCCGTCGGGATGGAAGACGCCCGGCGAGAGTAGCGTCGGGTAGAAGAGATCGAGGGGGTCCTCGCCGGGGCGCACCATGTCCTTCCACTGGGAGCGCCGCGTGTGGCACGGGGCGCAGAGGTTCACGAGCTCGCGGTGGCCGAGGCCCGAGGTGCGCGTCACCAGGGCGGCATCGGCGGCGACCGGGCGCGCTGCGGGCGGTTTCTCCGCCCAGGCGACGTGCAACGACGCCGGGCCATGACAGGCCTCGCAACCCACCATCATCTCCGACCAAGTAGTGCGAAACGTCGCGGTCTCCGGATCGTAGCGTTTCTGCACGCCGGTGGAGTGGCACTCGACGCACATCGTGTTCCAGCTCTGGCCGGGGCGCGTCCAGTGCAGCCAATCCGAGGTCGCCACGTCTTGATGCGGCAGAGCGAACCAGCGCCGGCGCTCGGTGTCCCAGGCGACGAGCAGGCACTGCAAGCGTCCGCCGGGAAATGGCACCAGGTATTGTTGCAAGGGCTCGACGCCGAAAGTGTAGGTCACTTCGTAATCTTGCGTGGCGCCGTCGGGCCCTTCGGTGCGGACGTGGAACTTGTCGCCCTGGCGGGAGAAGCGCGTCGTCTTGCCGCCGGCGCTGAACTCGGCGTTGGCGAAATCGCCGCGCACCGTGCTGTCCGCCGCGGCTTGCATGGCGAGTCCGTGGTGCGAGTGGCGCCAGGCCGCGAACTGCGGGGCGTGGCAAGCGGCGCAACGGTTGCTGCCCACGAACTGCGGGGTCGATGCGGTGGCCGGGGACCGGTGCGAGCGCAGCGTCCGCACACCGAGATGCAGTGGAACCGAGAGAAGGAGCCCGACGAACACCCAGAATCCGGCGCGCACCCAGCGACTCCAAGGACCGCCGTTCCTGGGAGGCTGGATTCCACGATCCTGCATGCAGTGGACTCGTTTGCTCAGAGTGGGACCGTCGGCGCTTCCAGAGCGGCCCCATTATAGCTTGAGCTCTCCCGCTTCGTGCCGCAGCAGCCAGCGCTTGCGCTCCATGCCACCGCCGTAGCCGGTGAGAGAACCGTTGGCGCCGACGGCACGGTGACAGGGGATGACGACGGCGATCGGATTGCTGCCGCACGCGGCACCGGCGGCCCGGGCGGCGCCGGGGCTGCCGGCGCGGCGGGCGAGATCGCCGTAGGAGATCACCGCTCCCGGTTTCACCTGCCGCAGCACTTGCCAGACGCGCCGCTGGAACTCCGTCCCGTCGGCCTCCACGACGATGTCGTCCAGGGCTTTGATGTCACCGTCGAAGTAGGCGCGCAGACGCCGCACCACGGGGTGCGAGGCGGCGAGAAGTGGCGTCGCGGCGGAAGCGGTCCTCGGTGCGGCGCGCTGGGCGGACTTGGGGAGCGCACCACCGCCGCGGCGGTCGACGAACTCCAGGGCGCAGAGCGTGTCGCCCCGCGCCAGGAGACGCAACTTGCCGATGGGGCTGTCCAGTTCAGTGCTTCGCGTCTGCATGCGTCGATCCTCCGTTCCAGAGTGTCATGGCCGCGTAGGCCCGCCAGGGGCGCCAGGATTCGGCGGCAGCTTCGACGTGCCGCGGGGTGGCGAGCCGGCCGGCGCTGCCGAGAGCGCGTCGTAGCCCCAGGTCCCCGGCGGGGAAAGCGTCCGGTTCACCGAGAGCACGCAGGGCCACGGTGTGTGCCGTCCACGGCCCCACGCCCGGTAGGGCGCAAAGGGATTCGACGAACGCAGACAGCGATGCCGGCTGGAAGGAGATGCGTCCGTCGGCGACGGCGCGGGCGAAGCGCACCAAGGTCTCGCCACGCGCCCGCGGGCAGCCGAATCCCGCCGGATCGGCGGCGGCGAGTCGCTGCGGGCTCGGGAAGACGAAGCGGATTTCTTCCATGCCGCTCTGGTCGAGGCTCAACGGTTCCCCGTGGCGCTCGGCCAGACGGGCGACGAGTCGGGTGGCGGCAGCGACGCTCACCTGCTGTCCCAGGATGGCCCGCACCGCTGCCTCGAAGGGGTCGCCGCTGCCTGGGAGGCGCACTCCCGGGCGGCGGCGCAAGCGCGGCGCCAGACGCGGGTCGCGCCGCAGATGGCGGGCGATCGCTTCGGGATCCGCGTCGAGATCGAAGAGACGCCGCAAGCGTTCCACCACTTGCAGGAGGAGCGTCGCGTCGGCGAGGCGGATGCGGGCGAGAAGATGGTGTTCCCCCCGCACCGGTTCGATCTGCACCAGCGCCTGCTGCTCGCCGATCCTGAGGCTGCGCCGGTACCTGCCGTGCGCTGCCGCTTCGAGCCCCGGGACCGCCCGGGCGGACAAGAAGCGCAGCACGCCGTCCCAGTCGAAGGGCGGGCGGAAAGGGAGGCGGAGCGTGAGGTCGGAGCTCGAGTCCCGGGGCGACAGGGCGCTGCGGCGCCGCAGCGCCCGCGGCGGCTGGCGATAGGCTTGGCGGAAGGCGGTGTGGAAGCGCCGGAGGCTGCGGAAGCCGGCGGCGGCCGCGACCGTGCCCACGGGGAGGCGCGTTTCGTCGATCAACTTCTTGGCGAAGGCGAGCCGGCGCGTTTGCCCCAGGGTGCGCGGCGTCGTGCCCAGGTGGCGGAGGAACAGACGCCGCAGATGGCGTTCCCCGACACCGAGACGCGCTGCCAGAGCGCCGACGGCTTCGCTGTCGAGAGCGCCGTCGGCGATCAGCCGCAGGGCCCGGGACACCGTGGTCGTCGTGCCCAGCCAGGGTGTCGAGCCCGGCGACGTCTCCGGCCGGCAGCGCAAGCAAGGCCGGAAGCCGGCTTCTTGGGCGGCAGCGGCGTAGGCGTAGAAGCGGACGTTCTCCCGCTTCGGCGTCCGCGCCGGGCAGACGGGCCGGCAATAGATCCCGGTGGACAGCACTGCGGTGAAGAAGCGCCCGTCGAAGCGGGCGTCCCGGGTGCGCAGCGCCTGATAGCATGCAGCGTCGTCGAGGTTTCTCGGCTCCGTGGTCTCCATGCGAGAGTTGTACCCCATCGCCGGCCCCAGAATGCGCCGTTTTCGGACCTGGACAGGCGGGGCCGTGTCACCAGCGACGGGTGCTGTCCCCCGCGGCCGGACGGGCACCCACGGTCCACGCCGCCTTGGCGAAGGCGTCGAGGAGCATCGTCACCTCGGCCTGCGCTTCGGAGCCGTAATCGCGCAAGATCTTCATCTGCTCCATGGCGGCTTGCAGGTGCGCCTCTGCCAGGTACTCCCGGGCTTGCGGGAACTCGGGCTTCATCTCTAGCACCTTGGCGTAGTTGGTGAAGGCATCGTCCAGTTGCCCGTTCTTGCGTTGCGTGAAGGCGAGCATGTTCAGAATATCCGGGTCCTTTTTCTTCGCCTGATGGGCGCGCTCGAAGAGCGAGAGAGCACCTTTCCAATCCTTGGCCTCCACTTTCTTCAAGCCTTCCTCGTAGAGCTGGATCGCCGGATCGGTGGACGCCTCGGGGGTCTGGGACTTGGACCCCGAACCGGCAGCGAAAGCGCCGGCGGCGAAGAGGAGGAGAAAGAGGGCGGGGATTCCGAAACGACGAGACGCGTTCATGACGTGCTCCCAGTCTAGGTGAAGAGCGAGGACTTTCTGGGCGGCGCCTGGCCCAGCGAGCAGTCTAACACCGTCATCGAGGGCGGGAAACCGTCTCAGCAGACCGCGCGCGTCGCTTGACCGCACCTGGCGTCTCGACCCTGCAGCGACGATCTTCCGGGTGAAGGCGAAAGGAGGGCGCATGAATCTCCTCGGGGTGGGAATCCTGGCGGCAGTGGCGCTCACCATCCTGGTCATTCTCGTACGCACGGCCGGTCGGGCTTACTGGCGGTCGCGTGGAGAACGGGTGGTCCAGTGTCCCGAGACCGGCGCTCCTGCGGGCGTGAGTGTCGACGCCAAGGCTGCGGCGCTGGCCGCGCTGCGCGGAACACGGGAGCTGGAGTTGAGCTCCTGCACCCGCTGGCCTGAACGCGCCGGTTGCGGACAAGACTGCGTGCGGGAGATCGAAAAGGCTCCCGAGGGCTGCCTGGTACGCCAGATCGTCGCGGCCTGGTTCGAAGGCAAGAGCTGCGTGCTTTGCGGCAAGGACCTGAGCCACATCGACTGGACGACGCACAAGCCGGGGCTGATGCACCCGGAGCGACGCATCCTTGCTTGGCACGAGGTGGCTGCCGTGGAAGTACGAGCGGTCCTGGAAACGCACCAGCCAATGTGCTGGGATTGTCAGATCATCGAGACGTTGGTCCAGCGGTATCCGGAACGGGTGACCTTTCGTCCCCGGCACTCGTAGGCCGCAACAACGTCAAGAGGCGCGGTAGGAAGCTGCTCGACGGGTCGTCGAGTCGCCAGCAGCCGTGGATGCTCCAGCGCAACGCCGGCAGGAACGAATGCTGGCGGGCGCGGTTGGCTTCACCGTGCGCCCGCTCCATGCGCGCCACCACCTGGTCCGTGGTGACCTCGTGCGTTGCCGCCACCATGATCCAGGTGGAAGGCAGGGACGGCAGCAGGATGTCGGTGCGCCGGATGTTGTCCTCGAGGAAGTCCTGCAGGGTCTGCAGGCCGGCTCTCTCTGCGGCGTCTGTGGCGGCGGTGAGGAGCGAGACGAACTGGGCGCTGCCACGCATAGACCTCACCCGCTCCAGGTAGAGCGGCATGAACAGCTCCGGTTCTTCCCGCGGCACGGTGAAGGAGAAGGTGCTGCCTGATCCGACCTGACTCTCCACGTGCAGCTGCCCGAACTGCAGCTGCACCAATTCCTTCACGATGTTCAAGCCCAGGCCGAACCCCTTGGTGCTCGAGCGCACCTGGCCATCGAGCTGTTTGAAACGCTCGAAGATGATCTCGAGATTCTCCGCCGCGATTCCGGGTCCGTGATCGGTGACGCCGATCTGGATCTCCCGTTCGTCGGTGGCGGGGCGGGCCCACAGATGCACCAACGTACTGGGATCGGAGAACTTGATGGCGTTGACTCCCAGGTTGAGGAGAATGCGCCCGATCTTCTCCGGATCGCCGAAGAGCCGCGGCAGGTCGGCGGGGGCCTGCAGCTCCAAGGAGACCTGCGAACTCGCCGCCTTGCGCTCCAGCGTCGGACGCACGCGGGCGAAGATGTCGCTCACCCGGCAGGGACGCCGCGAGGTGCGGAGGAGGTCCGCCTCGATGCGGCTGATGTCCAGCAGGTCCTCCACGAGGCCGTGCAGGTCGTCGACGCGATGCTTGATCGTGTCGAGATACTGGCGCTGCTCCTCGCTGCTGCTCTCCGTCAGATCCTCCTCGATGGCGGCGGCGTACTCCTTGATCACCGTGAGCGGGGTGCGGAATTCGTGGGAGACGTTGTCGACGAACTGGTGCGCCGTGCTGTAGAGCTCGCGCAGGCGCCGGTTCTGGTCTTCCAAGGATTGCTTCGCCATGCGGAGCTCTTCGGCGTGGCGCTGGTTTTCCTCGCCCCGCCGGGCGACGCGATCCTCCAGGGTTTCGTTCAGACGCCGCAGCTCCTGTTCCATCCGGCGGCGCTCCTCGATCTCGCGGTGCAGCTGGGCGTTGGCCTGGGACACGGCGCGCCCGTAGCTCTTGCAGTACTTGAGCTCGCGCCGGCGCGCATCGAGGAGCTGGCCGCGGAGATGGGCGACCCGGCGTTCTTGTTTGGTGAGGTACCAGACGAAGGTGGTGACGAGGAGGGATAGACCGGCGAGCAAAGCGTGGTTCGTGTACTCCCAGGGCCAGAAGTTGAGGACCGCCTCGCCCAGGAGCGGGGCGACGGCGAGGCCGAGCCCCAGCGTGGAGATCAAGCTGGTGGCGATGAGAATGAACCAATTCTTCCGCGCCGTCTTGTCGAGGAAAGTGTGCTCTTCGATGTCGGAGCGCAGCAAAGCCTCGAGAGGCTGCGGGGATTCGAGTGCATCCATACGGCCTGCATCGGGCTCGGGTGCAGTCGTCGCGACGATGAAACGGCGGCAGAAACAGCAACGCTCGTGCCACGCAGTGTTGCGATCCCGACGCCTGGAAGATGGCGGGTAGGGGTTTCCATGCTGTAACGTGAGCGCGACGAGGCGACGGCGTGGCGCGTCGGACCGGGAGAATCGGCGATGCAAGTGCTCGTGACCGGAGCGTCGGGCCTGCTCGGAAGCGCGCTGGCGGCGGCGTTGCGGGAGCAAGGACATGGAGTGCGTCGGCTCGGCCGCGGGGGCGACGTGGAACACGTCTGGGACCCGCGCCGTGGAATCTTGGCCGCGTCGGTCTGGGACGGGATCGAGGCGGTGGCGCATCTTGCCGGCGAAAGCGTCGCCGGGTTCTGGACCCCCAGCAAGAAGCGCGCGATCCACGACAGCCGCGTGCTCGGAACGAAGCTCCTCTGCGAGAGCCTGGCGGCATCGCCGCAGCGACCGCGGCTGCTCCTCTCGGCCTCCGCTGTCGGCTTCTACGGCGACCGCGCCGACGCGCCGCTCACCGAGGAAGACGAGGGCGGCACGGGTTTCCTGGCCGAGACCTGCCTCGAGTGGGAAGGCGCCACGGTTGCGGCGGAAACTGCGGGGATGCGCGTGGTGCGCTTGCGCTTCGGTGTGGTCCTGGCGCGTGGGGGAGGCATGCTGAAGCCGATCGTGCCCCTCTTTCGTTGTGGCCTCGGCGGTCGCCTCGGGGACGGACGACAATTCATGAGCTGGATCGCCCTGGAAGACGCGGTGGCGGCCATGCTGCACGCGCTCGCCACCACGAGCTTGCGCGGTGCCGTGAACGTCGTGGCACTGGAGCCGGTCACCAACGCCGAGTTCACCCGCACTCTGGCGCGCGTGCTGCACCGGCCCGCGCTGCTGCCGGCCCCTGCCTTCGCCTTGCGATTCCTGCTCGGCGCCATGGCCGACGACATGCTCCTCGCCAGCGCTCGCGTGCTGCCCCGTCGTCTGCTCGACACGGGTTTCCGCCATCGCCATCCGGTGCTGGAGGAGGCCCTGCGCGCCGTGCTACAGCCTTCGAGGGCCAGAGCGGGCGGCAGCACGGCATGAGCCCAGGAGGAAAGCGGGCCGCGCCGCGCCGCAGGTCGTCGCCGCGGAACACCGGCACCGCCGGGGAGATTCGCATCGGGATCTCCACCTGTCTCCTCGGTGAACCGGTGCGTTACGACGGCGGTCACAAGCGCGATGCCTTCGTCAACGATGTCCTGGCGCCGTTCGTGCGCTACGTGTCCGTTTGTCCCGAGGTGGAGATCGGCCTCGGAACGCCGCGCGAGCCCATCCATCTGGTGGAGCGCGAGGGGACGGTGCGCCTCGTGGGCACGAAGACGGCGATCGATCACACCGCGGCCATGCGCGCCTACGGGAAGCGCAAGACTCGAGAGCTGGCGCGCCTCGTACTCTCGGGATACATCCTCAAGAAAGATTCGCCGAGCTGCGGCATGGAGCGAGTACGGCTGCATGGGCGCCAGGGGGGGATCGAGCGGAGTGGCGTCGGCTTGTACGCTGCGGCTCTCCTCGCCGCCTTCCCGGATTTGCCGGTGGAGGAAGAAGGCAGGCTCCACGACGCCGCTCGGCGCGACAATTTCGTGGAGCGGGTTTTCGCCTACCACCGCCTGCAGGCACTCTTCTCGCGCCGCTGGAGCACCGGGGACCTCGTCCGCTTCCACACCGGAGAGAAGCTGCTCCTCCTGGCTCACGATCCCGCGACCTATGCCGCTCTCGGCCGCCTCGTCGCCCGGGCGCGCGGCGAAGTCCGCCAAGATCTCGCGAACCGCTACCGCGGTGCCTTCATGCGGGGACTGCGCACACTGGCCACGACACGGAAGCATGTCAACGTGTTGCAGCACGCCCAGGGCTATCTCAAGGAGTGCGCCGATGCGGGGGAGCGGCAGGATTTGCAAGCGGTGATCGAGGACTTCCGGCGCGGTCTCGTGCCCCTCGTGGTGCCGATCACGCTTCTCCGCCACCTGGTCCGCCGCCACGGGGTGTCGTACCTCGAGGGTCAAACCTACCTCGAGCCGCACCCGAAGGAACTCATGCTGCGCAACCATGTGTGAGGGGAACGCTGGGAGCGTGACGAGGGGCCGAGGGGCGGCTAGAATGCCGTGGCTCGCGCGGCAGCCGCGAGATTCCGGAAGCCATTGGGCCCGTCATCCCAGCCCACCGTGGCCGGGATCGCATCGTCCGGGGCTGCACACTTCGGAGGGGGCATGAGCAGAGAAGAAGCCGTCCTCGGACGCGCCGCGGCGCGCTGCCGCGAGCGGGGGATCCGCATCCCCACCTTCGCCCAGATGCGCGACCCGAGCCGTATTCCAGCAACCGTGCGGGAGCGGCTGCGGCAGGTCGGCTTGCACGACGTGGATCCTGCGAATCTCTTCCGCATCACCTGGAAGAACGAACCGGTGGAGAAGGGCGGGCTCTTCCACGGCGGTAACTGGGTCGAGTTTCCGCCGGCCCTCACGGGTGTCGAAGCCCGCATCGTCGGACTCGTGGGCAAGTGGTTCCCGACGGGAGCGCACAAAGTGGGCGCGGGTTTCGGCTGTCTCGTGCCCAAGCTCGTGGCGGGAAGCTTCGATCCCACGGCACACAAGGCGGTGTGGCCGTCCACGGGCAACTTCTGCCGCGGCGGCGCCTTCGACTGCGCTCTCCTGGGTTGCGACGCCATCGCCATCCTGCCGGAAGAAATGAGCCGGGAGCGCTTCGAGTGGCTGCGCAGCCTCGGCGCCGAGGTGATCGCGACGCCCGGCGGGGAATCGAACGTGAAGGAGATCTTCGACGCTTGCTGGGAGATCCGCCGCACCCGGCCGGAGTGCGTCATCTTCAACCAGTTCGACGAGTTCGGCAACGCCATCTGGCACTACCACGTGACCGGTGCTGCGGTGGACGACGTCTTCCGTCAGATGGCGCGGCCGGGGGATCGTCTCGCCGCCTTCGTCGCCGCCACCGGCTCCGCCGGCACGCTGGCAGCCGGCGATTTCCTGCGCCAGCGGCACCCACAGGTCCGTCTCGTCGCCGCCGAGGCGCTGCAGTGTCCGACGCTGCTGCAAGGCGGCCACGGCGCGCACCGCATCGAGGGCATCGGGGACAAGCACGTACCGTGGATCCACAACGTGCGCCACACCGACCTCGTCTGCGCCGTGGACGACGCCCAGTGCCTCGCCCTCATGCGGTTGTTCAACGAACCGGAAGGGGCCTGCTTCCTGGCCGGCGAGGGCGTGGAGGTGGGTTTCCTGCCGCGGCTGTCCTGGCTCGGCATCTCGGGCATTTGCAACCTCGTGGCCGCGATCAAGACGGCGCGCTGGTACGAGCTCTCGGCGCGGGACGTGCTCTTCACCTGCCTCACCGATTCCATGGACCTCTACCAGAGTCGCTTGCAGGAACAGCGGCAGATGCAGGGGCCGTACAGCGGCATGCTCGCCGCCCGGCACTTCGCGCGCTACCTGCAGGGCATCGGCACCGAGGCGATGCGCGAGCTCGGCTATCGCGACAGGAAAGCCCTGCACCATCTCAAGTACTTCACCTGGGTGGAACAGCAGCGGAAGGATCCCCGCGATCTGGCGCGGCTCTGGTCGCCGGATTTCTGGGACGAGACCTATGCACAGGTGGAGGCCTGGGACCGGGCCATCGAGGCCTTCAACGCCCGCGTCGGGCTGCCGTCGTAGGGACCGAGGTGGGCATGGGGAAGAACCTGGGCAGCGCCGGCGGCGGGGCGAGACAACGCGGTGCAGCGGCGCGCACCAGCCCACGCGCCGCGACCGCCCTCGTGGTGAGCTCTCTTCTCCTCTCCGTCGCGGCCGCCGAGGGCCTCGTGCGTCTGGCGCGGCCGGACCTCTCGATCCCGCAGCCCGCCGGACACTTCCGCTTCACCCAGAGCTTCGAGTTCGAGCTGCCGCACCACCGGCGCGATCCGGTGCTGGGCTGGCGGCTCCAGCCCGGCGTCTACGGACCGATGCGGATCAACAGCGAGGGCTTTCGCGGCCCCGAGTGGCAGAAGGGCAAGGTGGCGAGGAAGCGCATCGCCCATCTCGGCGACTCCTGCACCATGGGGTTCACCATCGGCGTCGATGCGGAGGTTTACGCCGCGGTGCTGCCGGTGTTGCTCCAAGGCGACGGCATGGAGCTCGAGGCGCTCAACTTCGGCGTCGATGGCTACTCGTCGCACCAGGGACGCCTGTTGCTCCATCAGGTGCTGGCCGATTACGTTCCGGACTTCGTCACCTTCTACTTCGGCTACAACGACCATCATTTCTCCAACGCCAGCGATCGGGAGACGCGCTACACCACGCCGTGGCTGGTGCGCACCCTGGAGCACAGCCACGCTTACCGCCTCCTCCGCCGGCACCTGCTGCGTCTCGTCCGCCGGGAAGGGAAACTCGTCCAGCCCGAGCGGCGCGTCGACCTCGACACCTTCGAGGCCAATCTGCGCACCATGGTGGAGGCGACGCGCGCGGCAGGGGCGACGCCCATCCTGCTCACCACGCCGCTCCGGCCGGGACCGCCGCTGGTGGAAAACGAGGTCCCGGTGACGCTCGACGGCAAACCGGCGTGGGTGACGCAGGACTGGTGGGTGGCCCAGCAGCTCGCCCGGCGCGGCCTGGGTCTGGAGCGCGCCGCGGGGAGCGAGGAGCTGCGGCAATTCCTCGCCGGCGCTCTGCAGGAGCATCCGGACTGGCCTTACCTGCACTACCTGCAAGCCCGCGAGCTGGAGCGGGCCGGTGATCCCCAGGGCGCGCGCGCGGAGCTCGGGCAAGTGGCGTTGCACGACCGCGAGCGCGGCGTCATGGCGCAATACAACGAGCGCGTGCGCATCGTGTCGCGGAGTCTGCAGGTGGAGCTCGTCGACCTCGATCGGCTCTATGCCGCGCGGCCGGCGCCGCACCTGTTCAACGACGTGGTCCACCCGAGCCCGGCCGGGCACAAGCTCATCGCCCAGGCCCTGGCCGGCGCGGTGCTGCGTCTCGAGCACCGTGCACCCGCAGCCGGCACCTCCGAGGGCGGCTGATCCCGTGCCCGAACTCCCCGACGTGGCGCTCTATCTCGAGCGGCTGCAGCCGCGGATCCTGGGAGCCAGCCTCGAGAAGGTGCGGCTGGCGAGCCCCTTCCTGCTGCGCACGGTGCAGCCACCGCTCGCCGCTGCGGCGGGGCGGCGCGTCGTCGGCCTGCGCCGTCTGGGCAAGCGGATCGTCATCGGCCTCGAGGGCGAGCTTTTCTTGGTGTTGCACCTGATGATCTCCGGGCGCCTGCGCTGGCGCGAGCAGGGCAAGCCCGTGCCGCGCCGGCTCGGCCTCGCGGCCTTCGACTTCTCCACCGGCACGTTGCTCCTCACCGAGGCGAGCACGCGCAAGCGCGCTTCGCTGCACCTCGTCCGCGGCGAGGCGGAGCTCGCGGCGCTCGATCCTGGCGGCCTCGAGGTGATGGAGGCGAACGTGGAGGCATTCCGGAAAGCGCTGTTGCGGGAGAACCGCACCCTCAAGCGCGCCCTCACCGATCCGCGCCTGCTGAGCGGCATCGGCAACGCCTACTCCGACGAGATCCTGCATCGGGCGCGATTGTCACCGCTCCAACGCACGCAGAATCTCGACGACCCGTCGTGGGCGCGGCTGCACGAGGCGACCCTGACAACCTTGCGCGAGTGGCTGGAGCGCCTGCGCCAGGAGACCGGCGAAGCCTTCCCGGAAAAGGTGACGGCCTTCCGCCCGGGCATGGCCGTGCACGGGCGCTTCGGCCAGCCGTGCCCGGTGTGCGGCAGCAAGGTACAGCGCATCGTGCATGCGGAGAACGAATGCAACTACTGTCCGCACTGTCAGACCGGGGGCAAGCTCCTGGCCGATCGGGCTCTCTCGCGCCTGCTGCGCGAAGACTGGCCGCGCACGCCGGAGGAGCTGGAGGAGATGAAGAACGAGCGCCGTGGAGCCTCCTAGCGCCGACTCGCGCCGCCGGCGTCTCTCGGACCGCTGGCTCGTGTCGCTGCTCCTGGCCGGGGCAGGGCTGTTGCTCGTCGCCGGTTGGAAGCTCACCTGGTTCTTGACCGACGACGCCTTCATCGCCTTTCGCTATGTGAGCAACAGCATCCTCGGGCACGGCTACGTGTGGAACGCGCCGCCGTTCCGTCCCGTGGAGGGGTACACGAGCTTTCTCTGGGTGGCGCTCCTGGACGGGATCTGGCGGACGACCGGAGTGCAACCGCCGGTGGCGGCAAACATCGTTTCCCTGCTCTGCGCCCTCGGCTCGCTCGGCCTCGGCACCGCCATGTTTCTCCGTCTCTCCTGGCGGCCGGCGCTCGGGCGCTGGCGCCTCGTCCTCCTCGCGCTCTTTCTCCTCGGCGTGACCACGCATCGCACCTTTGTCACCTGGTCGAGCTCGGGTTTCGAGACCGCGCTGTTCGATTTGCTCGTCCTCGGCTGGCTCGCGGTCTGCCTCGACGGGCGCCGGCCGCGGGCGTCGCGCCTGCTCCTCGTTTCGGGGCTGGCGGCTTGCCTCTACCTCGCCCGCCCCGAGGGGCTGCTCTTCGCCGCCGCCACCCTCGGGGTGCTGGGGCTGCGCGGGTGGCGCTTGCGTGGGCCGCGCCCGTTCGCGGCCGGCGCGCCACTCCTCGTCGTCCCCCTCCATCTGGGTTGGAGAGTTTCCTTCTATGGTGCGTGGCTCCCGAACACCTATCACGCCAAGGTGGTCGGGGCCTGGCCGGAGAGCGGCATACGCTACCTGCTCTCCTTCGTCCTGGAGTACGCGCTCTGGTTTCCGTTGCTGGTGCTTCTCGTGCTGGGCCTGCGCCAGGCGCGGCAGAGCGCGGTGGCGGTCGTGGAGGGAACGGCGGCCACCATCGACGCTCGTGACCCACACGAGGTGACAACCCAGCGTGCGGTGGTCGGCCTGTGCCTGGCGACGCTTCTCGCCCACTTCCTCTATTACACCTTCGTCGTCGGCGGCGACCATTTCGAATACCGGGTGTACAGCCATCTCGTCGTACCCGGATATCTGGGCCTCGTGTGGCTCGCCCATCGCTCCCGCTTGCGGGGCAGCGTCTTGGCGGCGCTCCTCGCGACGCAGGTGGCGCTGGCGCTCCCCGTGCCCTGGAGCCACTGGGTGTTGTCGCAGGAACGTCGCACCCGGGCGGAGACGCGCCGGCTGCTGGTGGAGCTGGCGCCGCACTGGCCGCGGCCCGTGCGCTGGTACGCCGCCACCTTCGACGGGCTGCAAGCCTGGCTCATCGAACACTGGGTGTGCGTGCGACACCAAGAGCACAAGGTGAATCAGGCCTATCTGGCCTCGCTCTTTCCCAGCCGCGCCGAAGGCGAGCGGCTGCCTGCCGACGGATTCCCGGTGCTTGCCTTCCAGGCCGTGGGCGTCGCCTCGTGGACTTTGCCGCAGGTGAACATCCTCGACCTTCTCGGTCTCAACGACTACGTCATCGCCCGCACTCCCGTGGACCCGCTGGCGCTCCGCGGCATGGCGCACGAGCGCCGAGCGCCACCGGGCTACGTGGATTGCTTCGCCCCCAACGTCTTCCTGAAGCCTGGCGGCGGCGGGGTGCGCCTGGTGGAACGCCAGGAGCCGCTCACGGCGGAGCGCATCGAGGCGTGCGAGAGGGATTGGGCTGCCCGAGCGGTGTTCAGGCGCCGGCGAAAACGCGGGCGTGCTCGCGGGCGAACTGCGCATAGGTGCGCGCGGCGTTCCCGGTGACGTCTTCGACGACGCGCGTCGTGGCCGAGGCGTGCCCGGCGGCGAAGATGCCGTAGAAGCCCAAGAGGGCATCGGCCAGCCAGGCCGGCATGCCGCCAGCGACCATGGCCTTCTCCGCCTCGCCAGGCGGCACATCCATGTAGGTGACTTTGCGCCCGGTGGCGCTGGCGATGTGAGCGGCGATGGTGTGGAAGTCGAGTGCCTCGGGTCCGGTGACGTCGTAGGTCTTGCCCTCGTGGCCGCTCCCGACGAGAACCGCGGCCGCCACCGCGGCGATGTCCCTGGTGTCCACGAGGCCGACGCGGCCCTCGCGCATGGGGGCGTAGAGCTTGCCCTCGGCGGCGATGCTCGGCGCGAATCCCAAAGTGCTCTGCATGAAGAAGTGTGGCCGCAGGTGCGTCCAGGCCATGCCGGACTTCTCGATCTGCTTCTCCGTCTGCGCATGCCAGCGCCCAAGCGACACCGGCGAGTCGAGCCAGGCCCCGAGGGCAGAGAGCTTCACGACGTGGCGCACGCCGGCGCGCTGCGCCGCGTCCACGGTCCGGCCTTGCTGCTCCACCTGCCGTGGGTCCGCCGGGGTGAGGAGGAAGAGCCGCTCCACCCCGTCGAGCGCGGGAGCCAGCGTCTCCGGGTGGTCGAGATCGCCGACGAGGATCTCGGCGCCGGCCTGGCGCAGGTCTTCCGCCCTCGCCGCATCGCGCACGAAGGCACGGACCGGGACGCCGGCTGCGGCGAGCCGTCGCACCAGCTCGCGGCCGATGTTTCCCGTGGCACCGGTGACGAGAATCAAGCGCCTGCCTCCGTAGCCGTCGTGCCCGAGGGACGAGACGGAGCGTACCGAGCGGTTCGATGGGGCGAAAATACCCCATGCCCAGGGGATCCTGCAACGAATCGCGCTGCGGCTCGCCAGGCGCAGCAGCGAAGCTGGACCATGGGCCGCTGGCGCAGGAGACGACCGATGCAGGTCAGAGCGGTGGGGCGGTCGATCGAAACGAAGGCATCCCTCGAGTCGACATCACTCGAAACGGAAGAGACGGGCGGCGACGAGGAACAGCACCAGCGTGGCGGCGAGCATGCCGAAGAGATGAGGGAGGACGGCGGCGGGGCTGGCGCCGAAGCTCACCAGTTCGTGCAGGCCGTGCATGGCCCAGCCGGTGGGGAGGAAGAGCTGCAGCTTCTGCATCCAGCGCGGCGTGATCTCGATGGGCCACCAGCAGCCGCCGAGAGCCGCGAGCACATTGGTGGCGACGACACCGATGCCGACAGCTTGGCCCTCGCTGCGCGCCAGACTGCCGAGGAGGATGCCGAGGGTGGTGGTGAGAGCTGCGTAGGCGAGCAACAACAGGGCCACCATCCACAAGTTGGGACCCCAGTTCATCTTGAAGAGCACGGTTCCGGCGAGCATGCCGAAGGCGATCTGGATCGCCCCGATTCCCATCTTGCCGGTCCACTTGCCGAGGACGACGGCGCGGCGCGGGATGGGGGTGTACGCCAGCCGGCGCAACAGCCCTTGCCGGCGGTCGGTGAAGAGGAGGACGGCACCGCTCGTCGTCAGGATCGAGAGGATGAACATCACCAGTGTGCCCGGGATGGCCTGCTCGAAGCCCGTGGGTACCTGCCGGCGCTTGCCTGCCATCGACACCTCCACCTGCAGCTGCCGCGGCAGCGAGTCGAGCCGGGCGAAGGTGGCCGACGTCGGCGGCATCCCGGTCTCGCCGCTCACGATGACGTCGGCGAGGAGGGTGTAGACGGCGCGACCGACGCGGACGCGATCGTAGTCGTTGCCGAGACCGCCTTCGTCGCGGGTGAAGTGCAACTTCACCGGCCGGTCGGCGAGCACCGAGTCGGTGAAGCCGGCGGGGAGGAGGAGTCGCCGATCGGCGGCCTGGAATTCGGTCTGGGTTTGTGGCTTGTCGACCTGGAACTGGCGGTCCTTCAAGCGGTGTTCCAGCTGCTCGCCGAGGAAGCCGGTGTCGCCCTCGCTCCACAGCGCCAGGCGGTCCTGGCTGCCGCCGCGGGAGCCGAAGTTGCTGGTCACGGTGCCGATGAAGAAAAAGAAGACGACGGGCATGACGAACATCCAGCCCAGGGTCTCGCGCTCCCGCAGCATGTACTGGATGTCCTTGCGGCCGATGAACCACACCTGGCGCAGCATGGCCGTCACCCCTGGGCGAAGCCGCGCCGGAGTCGGCGCGCGCAAGAGAGGAAAAGGATACCGCCCACCACCAGCATGCCGGAGAAGGCCAGGCCGAGGGACTGGGGCTGCACCTTCTGGCTGAGGATCGCCTTCAGCTGCTGCACCGCCCAACCATTCGGGGTGTAGCCGCCGATCTTGGCCATCCAGTCCGGCATGGCCTCGAAGGGGAAGAAGCTGCCGCCGACCATCATGAGCGGGAAGATGATGCTCATGCTGACGATGTTGCCGGCGCGCTGACTGGAGACGTGCAGCTGCAGAGTCATCATGATCAGAAGGAGGAGGGTGCCTGAAAAGGTGCTCCACGCCACGGCGAGCGGCAACACCGAGGCCGGCAGTTCGAAGTAGAAGAAGCCGATGGTCAGAGCCAGAAGCGTGGTACAGGCCATGAGGACGACGCCGTAGAGGGCCTTGCCGGCCAGGAACTGGGTCACCGATCCGGGCGAGATGACGACGCGCCGGAGTGTTTTCTGACTGCGCTCGCGCCAGAGATCCTCGCTCAGCCCCTGGGACATGAAGAGGAGGGACATGAAGAGCAGGCCCGGGAGGAAGAGTAGCGCGTAGCTTTGCTGCGGCGACTGATCTTCTTTCTCCTCCTCATCGGTCGTCGTCACCAGCTCGATGGCCAGGGGGTTGAGGTAGGACGTCACCCGGTCGACGAGCCGGTTCATGCTCACGCTGAAGCCGGCGATCTGGGCGTCCGGGAAAGTGTTGAGCCCGGGGGCGGGACCACCGGCGAAGCGGCGCAGCTCGTCGCCCACTACACGGTGCAGGTAGAACACCGCGTCGGCGAAGATGCGCAGACTCTCTTCGACGATGCCGGGGAGGATGCGCTGCGCCGGATTGGTGACGAGGCGGAGCGTGCACGGTTTCTCCGCCAGCACGGCGTCGGAGAACCCCGCGGGGATGACGAGAAGCGCCGAAGCCTTGCCCTTCTGCAGGCGCTTGCGGCCGGCTTCGAGCTCCACCTGCTCGGCGCGGATGAAGCTGCCGGAGGCGTCCTGGCTCAGGCCGGTCAGGAGGAAGCGGCTGAGAGCGCTATCGTCCTGATCCGCCACCAGGAGCTGGGCCTGCGGGCGGGGACCGCTGCGGCCGCCCATGGAGAGCACGAGCAAGGTGCCGATGAGGAGCGGCATGCCGAACCAGAGGGCCAGATCCGCCGGGCTGCGACGCTGGCGCTGGAAGTCCTTGAGCGCCGTCCACCAGACGAAGCGCATCAACTGGCGTCCTCCTCGGGCGCACGCGGCGGCGTGGCGTTACTCGCGCAGCTCTTTGCCCGTGAGCTTGATGAACAAGGATTCGAGGTTCGGCTGCGTCAAGGTGGTCTCGTGCAGCTCGGCGCCGGTCGCGGCCAACAGCTGGAGCGCGCTGGGCAGCATGCGGGAGGCTTCGGGAATGGCGAGGGTCACTGCCGCCGCTTCCACCTGCACGATTTCCACCCCGTCCAGGCGCGACAGCGCCTGCCGCACCTTCGCTGGGTCGAAGCGTCCCGTCAGGCGCAGCAGATCCCGTTCACCCATCTTGGCCCGCAGCTCGGCGAGCGTTCCCGCGGCGATGATCTTGCCGTGGTCGATGATCGCCAGCTGATCGCAGAGGCTCTCGGCCTCTTCCATGTAGTGCGTGGTGTAGAGCACGCAAGTGCCCCGGCGTGCTTGCTCCTTCACCATCTCCAGGAGAGCGACGCGGCTCTGCGGATCGACACCCACGGTGGGCTCGTCGAGGAGCAGCGCCTGGGGCTCGTGCACCAGAGCGCAGCCGAAGTTGAGGCGGCGCTTCATCCCGCCGCTGAAGCGCTTGACTGCTTCTTTGGCGCGATCGTGCAGATCGATGAGCTCGAGCACTGCCTGGACACGGTCCTCGAGTCGCTTGCCCCGCAGACCATAGGCAGCGCCCCAGTAGCGCAGGTTCTCCCGCGCCGAGAGGTCCTCGTACAAAGCAAGCTCCTGCGGCACGACGCCGAGCTTTTCGCGCGAGGCGCGACCGTCGCTCACCACGTCGTGTCCGAGCACCTGGACATGGCCGGCATCGGGGCGCAGCAAGCCGGAGATGCAGCTCAAGGCCGTGGTCTTGCCGGCACCGTTGGGTCCGAGGAGCCCGAAGATGGCCCCGGCTTCGGCGCGGAAGGAGACGTTGTTCACCGCGACGAGATCGCCGTACGTCTTGCGCAGTTCCTTGACGTCGATCACCGGCGCCCTCCGCTGTGGGGATGGACTGAGGATCATACGCGATCCGGTGCCGGGCGGTTACTGCGGGAGAGCGGGTAAGGGACTCCAGGCGCACCCGCCAAACGCACCGTGCGCTCCCGGTGCCCCGGCGCTGCGTGCACCTCGTGGGCGACGACCGCGTATCATCCTGGAGGCGCAACGCGGAGGTCGAGATGGTGCACATCGTCGAGGCGACGCGGAGCGAGCAGATCGCCGTCGTCCGCTCTCTCTTCCTCGAGTACGCCGAATGGCTCGGGATCAGCCTCTGCTTCCAGGGTTTCGACGAGGAGCTCGAGACGCTGCCGGGCCGCTACGCCCCGCCGCGGGGCCGGCTACTCCTGGCCATGGAGGGCGAGGTGCCGGCGGGTTGCATCGCGCTCCGCCCCCTGGATGCAACGAGCTGCGAGATGAAGCGGCTCTATGTGCGCGCGTCGCACCGCGGCCAAGGGCTCGGGCGCGACTTGGTCTTGCATGTGCTGCGCGACGCGGCCCGTCTCGGCTACACCCGGATGCGGCTCGACACCCTCCCCGTCATGGCCGCGGCGCAACGTCTCTATGCCGCCCTGGGTTTCCGGGAGATCGCCCCGTACTACCCGAACCCCGTCGAGGGGGCGGTCTTCATGGAGATCGACCTGCCCGCGAAAGCGGCTACCGAGGGCCCCCAAGCGGTCCAGGCGGAGTAACCAAGGGGCTGTCCGCCCCGTTTTCCGGGAAGAGCGATGCGCCGGCAATTCCAGGAGCTCGTAGCCATGTATCAGGACCGCATCTACCGGCTGGCCCGGTACACGGTCGGGAACCGCGAGGAAGCCGAGGACGTGACGCAGGAAGTCCTCGTCCGACTCTGGCGGCACCTGGAGCGCCTCGAACCCGCCGGTGTCTGGCCCTGGCTCGTCCGGGTGACCCGGAACGCCTCCATCGATGCGCTCCGCCGCCGCGGCTCCTATCGGGCCGTGGTGGGTGAGGACCCGGAGGGCGAGACGGCCCAGCGAACGGCGAGCGTGGAGCCCGGGCCGGCGGTGCAGCTGGAAGCGTCGGAGCTCTGGCGGCAGCTCTCGGAGGCGCTGCGCGACCTCGCCGAACCGTACCGGAGCATCGTCATCCTGCGGGAGATCGAGCAGCTCAAGTACGAGGAGATCAGCGCCACCCTCGGTCTGCCGCTCAACACCGTGAAGGTGTATCTGCACCGGGGTCGCCGGATGCTGCGCGCCAAGCTGGGGGAGTACGCCGAACCATGACGCCCGAGAAGGACAGGCGGGACGCGCCGCTTTCGTGCGCCCGCGCCCAGGTGTTGCTCGAGGCCTTCCTCGACGGCGACCTGGCGCCGGCAAGGCAGCAGCGGTTTCTCGCCCATGTCGAAGGTTGCGCCGCCTGCCGGACGGAGCTGGAGGCAGCGCGCCGGGTGCAGGAAGGCCTGCGGGCGCTACCGCGCTGGAGCTGCCCCCCGGCGGTGGCGGAACGGGTCATGGCGCAAGTCGGCGCCGCCGACGCCAGCTTCCGGGTGCCCTGGAGAGAGCGGCTCGCCGGTTGGCGCCAAGGTTGGCAGGGCCTCTGGCGGCCCGTCTGTGCCGGCGTCAGCGTCGCGGTCACCGCTCTGCTCATCGCCCTCCTCGCCCGGCAGCCTCCGCCGCCGTCGCCGGAGACGGTGGCGCTGCAGCAGGCGGAGGAAGAGGTGCGCTGGGCGCTGGCGTACGTGGCGCAGGTGACGGCGCGAGCGAGCGACCAGGCGCTCGAGAGCACCGTGGGAGAAGTCGTGGGGAACGTGATCGGCGAGCGAGTGGTCGCGCCGGTCACCAACGCCGTGAGCCGACCACTCAAGGAGGATCGACAGCCATGAACGAGCGCACATCCGGGAAGGAGCGGTGGCGGCGCGGCGCTCTATGGACCGCGGCGTTGCTCGCGGGACTGCTCCTGATGCCGCCGACCGGTGCGGCACAGGAGAAAAAGAAAAAAGAGGTGAAAGAGGATTACAGCAAGCACGCCGGCTACGTCGACTTCGCGTCGATGGGTCTCTTCGGCGAAGAAGAAGCGGTGGTGGAGATCTACCTGCACGACGCGCTCCTGGCCATGGTGGCGTCCATGTCGAAGAACGCCGAGCCCGAGCTCTCGGACATGCTGGGCAAGCTCAAGCTGGTGCGGGTGCAGAAGTTCCGCCTGGGAGACGCGAATCTGCCGGCGGTGGAATCCAAGGTGTCCGACCTGGCGGGGAAGCTGGAAAAAGGCGGCTGGGTATGTGCCGTGCGTGTCCGCGAAGAAAATGACAACGTCTATGTGTATTTCAAGATGGGGGAGAAGCTGCTGAGCGGGATCACGGTGATGGCGGTCGAGAACGGCGAAACCGCCACCTTCGTGAACATCGTCGGTGACATCGACCCGGAGCAGATCGGGCGGTTGGGAAAGAAGTTCGATATCGACGAGCTGCACAATCTCAAGGATTGGGAGCACGGCGCTAAGGACAAGGCGCACGACGAGAGCAAGGAAAAGCCCGAGAGCAAAGAAAAGCCCGAGAAAAAGTAGCTCCTGCCGCGGGGGACACGATGACACGCCGTCCGCGAACCTGGCTCCTCCTCACCCTGCTGCCGTGCCTCACGGGCTGCCTGTGGACGCCGGAGCTCTCGCAGATCCAGGGCGAGATCGAACGGCAGCTCCCAGGGGCGCAGTTCGAGCGCGACATGGGGATCAGCCTCGGACCTCTCTCCCTCGGCTTGGCGCGCTTCGCCACCGGTTTCATCCCCGTGGCGGTGGCGCCGGAAGCCAAGGAAGCCCACGACTACCTGCAGGAGGTGCGCCGCGTGCAGCTCGCTCTCTACAACACGCTGGCGCTGCCGCCGCTGGAGGAGGTGCGGCTACCCCAGCACCTGAGGTCGCGGATCGTGAACGAGGGCTGGCACCTGGCGGTGAAGAAGCAGACCGAAGCCGAGCTGGTCTGGGTGTTGACCCGGGAAGAGAGCGGCCTCATCCGCGACATCTACGTGATCCTCCTCGACCGGGAGCATTTGGCGCTCGTCCGCGTCGAGGGCCGCATGGACCAGCTCCTGGCCAAGGCGATGGAAAACCGCGCCGGCGAGCTGCCCCAGATGCTCGGCCTCGATCTCAGCGCCCGCTGAGTCGGTGTGGCTCCTGATCTGCCATCACGGACAGCTTCTCTCGGTTCCTGGGAACTACAGGGACTCGGGCGGCGTTATAGTGTCGGCAGGAGCAACGGCGCCCCAACGCGCCTGGCAAGGAGCTGGAACGTGGGTGAGAGTCGAGAGCTGGCCACGCTTGCCGGTGGTTGTTTTTGGTGCCTCGAGGCTGTCTTCGAGCAGCTCGAGGGCGTGAAGAAGGTCGACTCCGGCTATTCCGGTGGCAGCGCGCCGCTCCCGACCTACGAACAAGTCTGCACGGGCCGGACGGGACACGCGGAGGCGGTGCAGGTCACCTTCGCCCCGGACGAGCTCAGCTACGAGGATCTCCTGCGCGTCTTCTTCTCCATCCACGATCCCACCACGCTCAACCGGCAGGGTGCCGATGTGGGCACCCAGTATCGTTCCGCGATCTTCCACCACACACCGGAGCAGAAGCAGAGCGCCGAGCGGGTGCGGGACGAGCTCGCCGCGGTCTACGACCGTCCCATCGTCACCGAGATCGCGCCCTTCCGCGCCTTCTACCGCGCCGAGGACTATCACCAGGAGTTCTTCCGTCGCAATCCGAGCCAGCCCTACTGCGCCGCCGTCGTCGCCCCCAAGGTGGCGAAGTTCCGGAAAGAGCACCTCTCCAGGTTGAAGACCAGGTGACGGATCGGAGTCTGACCTCATCGGAAGAGAGTCTTCAGGTGACTTCAGGTCATCGCGGTGATGGCAGTAGGGTCCACAGTCACGTCGATACAGCGCAATGCCGTCCTCCGACGTCCCTGCTTGCTGCAGCAGCTGTACGAGAACCCGCCCCTGAGGACCTCGTGCTTCTGTAACCCGCAGTCTTCTCCGCAGGTTCGAGCCTCATTGGACTAAAGGCCTATAGTTCACGCGCTTGGCGATGAGTATAAACGATCCGCGCGGCGTCCTAATGTGAGGTGGCTGCGGGGTGGGGAGGCGGTGCTGTGCAACGAGCTTCCAAGAATGGGAAAGCCAAAGTCCTGGTTGTGGACGATCACCCGGCCGTTCGAGAAGGGATCGCACAGATCATCCACCAGGCGGGAGGGCTCGAGGTCTGCGCCCAGGCCGACTGCCCGGAGAAGGCCTTGCAGGCCGTCTCCACCTCGAAGCCGGACGTAGCGGTACTGGACCTCGCGTTCGGCGCCGGCAGCGGACTCGGGCTCATCCACGACCTCAGAGAGTGGCATCCGGTCCTGCCCCTTCTGGTTCTCTCCATGCACGACGAAACCCTGTACGCCGAGCGTGTTCTGCGCGCCGGCGCCTCCGGCTACATCATGAAGCAACAAGTTGCGGAGGAGTTCGTCGAGGCCGTCCGCAAGGTCCTGAGCGGCGGCATCTACCTGAGCGAAGAAATGTCGGCACGGATGCTCCACAAGCTGACCGGCCGGGAACCCGCGACCGCCGCGATCGAGAGCCTGAGCAACCGCGAGCTCGAGGTCCTTGGCCTCGTTGCCCAGTGCCTGTCGCCCCGCCAGATCGCGGACAAGCTCTGCCTGAGTATCAAGACCGTCGAAACCCATCTCGATCACGTCAAGACCAAGCTGGGGCTCGGTTCGAGCCGAGAGCTGTTTCGGTACGCGATCGTGTGGTCCTTGGAAGGACGTTGAGCCCCGTGTGGAATTCCCGACGCTTGCGCCTTTTCTCCCGTCCCCGCAGTCCCGATGGCCGCGCGCTACGCCGGGGTCCACCCTCGAGGGGCGACCCCCTCGAGAGGGCCTCGAAGCCCGAGGATAGGGCCTCGAGATCCTCTCGACTCCTGCACTACTGCCTCGCCGTCACCTCGATTGTGCTCGCATCGATTCTGACGCTCCTAGTGCCAGGGATCCGGGAAGGCCAACCCTCCATTCTCTTGCTCGCCGCCGTGGTGGCCAGTACCTGCTATGGCGGACAGTGGCCAGGTCTGCTCGCGACCGTTCTCGCCGGCATCGCGAGCGCGGTGTTCCTCCTGCTGCGCTCCGGGCCTCGAGGGCTCGAGCCGAATGACTGGATCGCGCTTGGAGTGTTTGTGCTCGTCGCGCTGGGGACGAACACGCTCGCGGCCGAACGGAGCCGGGCGGTCGGATTGCTGCGGCGCTCGCGGGACGATCTGGAGCGACGGGTCGGGGTGCGAACGAGCGAGCTCCTGCATGCCAACAGGGCTCTGCAGGCGGGAGCGGAGGTACGCCAGCGCGCCGAGGAAGCGCTGTCGCAGTTCGCGGCGATCGAGGCGTCCACGGAAGACGCCGTTCTCGCCATACGAGTCGATGGGACGATCGTGAGCTGCAACCCCGCAACGGAACGGCTCTACGGCCGGCCTACCTCGGAGCTGGTGGGGAGGTCCATCGCCGCGCTCTTCGCACGCGAAGCCTCCTCCAAGATGCCGCACCTGCTCGAGCGGGTCTCGCGGGGAGAGACCATCGCCCCGTTCGAATCCCTACGGCAGCGCCGGAATGGGCCCCCGGTCCGGCTGCTCCTGACCATTTCCCCGATCAAAGACGCAGCGGGAAACGTCCGTGGCGTGTGCGCGCTCGTTCGCGACATCACCCGGCGGCGGCTGGCGGAAAGGAAGATCAAGCTCTATCAGCAGCAGCTGCGCGCCCTGGCGTCGGCACTGTCCTTCGCCGAGCAACGGGAACGCCGCCGCATCGCCGCGGAGCTGCACGACCATCTGGCGCAGATGCTGATTCTCTCCAGAATGAAGATCTGCATGCTGCAGTCAGCCCCGAGGTCCGAAGACACGCGAGGGCCGATGGAGGAGATTCAGCGGCTGCTCGACGAGTCGATCGACTACACGCGCACGCTGATCTGGGATCTGTGTCCGCCGATGCTGCACGAGGTCGGGTTGGAAGCCGCTCTGGAGTGGCTGGCAGAGCAGATTCATGAGCGACACGGCATCGACGTGCGCTTCCAAGACGACGAGAAGCCAAAAACGACTGAGGAGAACGTCCGGGTCCTACTCTTCCACGCCGTACACGAGCTTCTGATGAACGTGATCAAACATGCGAAGGCGTCCCGGGTGATCGTGGCGGTCCGCAGGCAGGAGGAGCAGGTCGAGATCCACGTCGAAGACGATGGCGTCGGGTTCGATAAAGCGGGCAGACGGAATCGTGTCGGACAGGACGGGGGCTTTGGCCTGTTCAGCATCCGGGAGCGGCTGGATGTCATCGGGGGCACCTTCGAGATGCAATCCAAACCTGGAGAGGGGAGCCGGGCGACGCTCCGGGCTCCGCTGCGGCCGGCGGCCGTGGTCGCGACGCCGCAGCAGGCCTTGGTGATCCCCCTCAATCTGATGCGTCGATGATCACGGAGCGCGCAGCGGGGCTCTCGGGCCGAGGAGCGTCGCCCCGGCGTTGGACGAACCCTCATCGTCCGCAGGACGGCGTTCGAGCTCGCGTGGGAGCCAGGGCGCTGATAGGGCGCCCCGGCTCCCCGGCCATTCCGGGTCGGTCACGAACGTCGCGTCAGCGAACGAGGACCACCCGCGAAAAGACGCCCGGGTCAAACAGCGACTCGATGTCACCGTGACCACACACAATGCTGGCGACGAAGGTCTCGCGCCAACCGGCGAGCCGCCACGCTGTCGATGCGAACCTCATGGCTTCCCACGTCCTCCACACCCTTGCGGTTGCCGTTCATGAGCGGCATACACGCAGATCCAAACCGACTTGGCGAAGCGTGCGAAGTGCAGGATGACGGTTCTTCAGCAGCCGCGACAATCAGACGATGCCTGATTCGTCCCTCGGGCGCCGCCGCCGGATGGCGCGAATGTGCGCCAGTTCCCTGCCACGCCTGCTCCGCAAGCAGACGGGCTTCTTCCACAAGATCTCCGCTCACGCCTAGGCGACAGAGCGGTTCGTTCGGTGGGGGCGGCCAAGTCCGCCCCCCGCCCACCAGCCCCCTGTTCGGAACGCAGCGACTCTCCGAGGGCAAGCTACTTCAGCAGGACGATCTTGCGGGTCACGGTGCGGCCTTCCGACTGCAGGCGCATGAAATAGACGCCCGAATCGAGGCGGCGGCCGCGGTCGTCGGTGCCGATGAAGTCCACCTGCATCCGGCCCGGTGCCTCGAGGCCGTCTTCGAGCAGCTCGAGGGCGTGGAGAAGGTGGAGTCCGGCTATTCCGGTGGCAGCGTGCTGCATCCTACGTACGAGCAGGTCTGCACCGGCCGGACGGGGCATGCGGAGGTGGTGCAGGTGACCTTCGCGCCGCACACGCTCTCCTGCGAGGAGCTGCTGCGCGTCTTTTTCTCCATCCACGATCCCACCACGCTCAACCGGCAGGGTGCCGATGTGGGCACGCAGTACCGCTCCGCGATCTTCTACCACACGCCAGAGCAGATGCAGAGCGCCGAGCGGGTGCGGGAAGAGGTCACCTCGGTCTACGACCGCCCCATCGTCACCGAGATCAGCCCGTTCCGCGACTTCACCCGCGCCGAGGACTACCACCAGGAGTTCTTCCGGCGCAATCCGAACCAACCCTACTGCGCTGCGGTCGTCGCCCCCAAGGTGGCGAAGTTCCGCAAGCAACATCTGTCCAAGCTGAAGACCCGGTGACTCTGGTTGCGGCGGCACTGCCGAGCAGCCCACTGAGCACGAGCCCCCCCGACCCTCCAGGGCCCGCATTGACCCCGCCGAAGGAGGAGATGTAGGCTGCATTCACATGGAACGTTGGCTGTGTTCCGATTGTGTCGATTTCGATTGGGGTGCAGCGTGAGCTCGATATTGAGGAGGCTTCCTCCTGCGTTGTTGATCGTTACGATCCCAGGAGTCGTGCTTGGGCAGTCGACGCTCACGGTCACGGGGTCGATCCTGCGGCTCGACGAGGAGACGTGCCGCATCCAATTCGTCCCCACAGTGGAGATCCTCGCCCCAGCCACTGACAATTGCAGTGGTGTTGGTTATTGCTGTTGGCGCACCGGCAATCCATGGTGGACGCTTTCAGTGACGGGCGCGTTCGGTCCAGCGATGAACATCTCTCCGGAAGTTTGCACAGCTTCTGAGGCGGGCATCGTTGATTGTGAGCCTGTAAGTGCGCAAAGGGTCCAGTTCGATTTCGCCGTCCCATCGACCGCATCCGACTTGAATCTTGATTTCAACCTCGTGGTTTACTGGCATTACATCCATGTCCAGGGATGCGCGCCGGATTGCCAGACCGGAACCTGTGATCGCTGGGGCACCGAGGAATCGCATGACTGGGCGCACGTCAAGCATCGCGGCATCATCCCGGCCCGAGCGGGAGATTCGACCGCACTGGAGCCGTTCGTGACAGTCGAGGCGGGATCATGGGCGGTGGTGAAGCAGCTGTACCGCGATTGACTACTTGAGCAGGACGACCTTGCGCGTGATCGTGCGGCCTTCGGACTGCAGGCGCATGAAATAGACGCCCGAATCGAGACGGCGGCCGCGGTCGTCGGTGCCGATGAAGTCCACCTGCATCCGGCCCGGTGGACGGACGTCGTCCAGGAGCTGGCGCACCCGCCGGCCACGGGCGTCGAAGATGTCGATGCGCACGGGAGCCCGGCGGAAGAGCATGGTGCGCACGAGGCTGTGCTCGATGAACGGGTTGGGAAGGACTTCGAGCCTTTCGGCGGCAAGGCGTGCTTCGTCGACGTGAGCAGAACGGATCTCCACCGCGACAGCGGCCCAGTCCACGGCAGCAGAGAGGACGCCGCTCTGGGCGTGCTCGCCTGCATCCACGGCCCGATCCTGCACTTCTACGGAAGCCATGCCGCCGAGAGCGCCTGACCCTGCCCTCTGGCGCAGGAAGGAGCCGTCGGTGGACGTATGCCCACGGTCGCGCATGGTGACGGCACGGAAGAGGATGCCTCCCTCGGTGAGAGTCGCCAGGCGCCAGTCGTAGTCGGCGCTTTCCGCCCCACTGCTGCAGTCCGCTTCCAGCCCTTGGGAATTGCCGGCGACGATCGTGCCCAGGGGATCCATGGGGTCGACACCGGAATAACGCGAGACGGCGACCACCGCCTGCTCGGCGGGTGCCGCGAGGCTGGCAGTGACCACCGCCGACACCGGCTCGCCGCGCGCCATCCAGAGTTCGAGGCCGGTCTCACCGCCGGCACCGCACTGGGAGCGCACCCGTGTCCAGGTGAGGTTCATGCCCTCGAGGCCGAGGACGGCGCGGAAGGGCCGGCTGGAGATGGTGGCGAGATAGAGGTCGCCGGGGACGGCGACCAGCGTCGTGGTCGTGGCCACCTCCGTGCTGGCCGAGACGGTGCCCGAGGCGCTCTCACGGTAGGTGACGCCGCGGCCGTCCACCTGGAGGCGGACGGCAGCGATGTCGCTCTCCAAGCCGTCGCTGGTGCGATAGGTGAAGCCGTCGCTCCCGGTGAAGCCGGGAAGGGGCGTGTACACGAAGGAGCCGTCGGACTGCAGATCGAGGTGGCCGTAACGGGGGCTCTCCACCAGGACGGCTTGAAGGGAGTCGCCATCCGTATCCACATCGTTGCCGAGCAGACCCGGCGCGGCGAAGGTGGTGCTCCCGCCGGCCACGACAGTGTACGCATCGGGGACGGCATCGGGCGCGTCGTTCACCGGCGTCACCCGCAGCAACGCGGTTCCCTGACGCGCCGCGCCCGAAGGATCTCGCGCTGCATAGGTGAAGCGATCCTCACCGGAAAAGTCCGGTGCGGGGGCGTAGAGGAAGGCCCCGTCGGCGGCGAGCGTGACCACGCCGTGCGTGGGCGGGACGACGAGTGCCGCCGCGAGCGGATCGCCCTCCACGTCCCGGTCGTTGCCGAGCGGACCCGGAGAGGACACGGTGAGCGTGTCGTCCTCGGCGACGCTCCATGCGTCGTCGGCGGGGAGAGGGGCGTCATTCACCGGCGCGATCTGGAAGCGGACCGTGGCCGAGGCAGTGGCACCGGCGGCATCGCGGGCGTTGTAGGTGAAAGCATCGGGCCCGTAGTAGTCGGGCGCTGGTGTGTAGGTGAAGGAACCGTCCGCTCGTAGCGCCAGAGCGCCGTGGGCGACTGTCGTCTGCACCTCGGCGTGCAAGATCTCGCCGTCCATGTCCGCATCGTTCCCGAGCACCCCGGGGGCGTCGATCACGAAGACCGCGTCCTCGGCGAGGTCGTAGGCGTCGAGGGCCGCTGTCGGAGCGTCGTTCACCGGAGCCAGCGTCACCGTGACTGCGGCGGTGGTGCTGCGCCCAGTACCATCGTCGGCCGCGTAGGTGAAGAGATCGGTGCCATGCCAGTCCGGCGCCGGGAGGTAGCGGAAGGAGCCATCGGCGTCGAGAACGACCTCGCCATGCGCGGCCTGCTCGAGCAGAACCGCGTGGAGCGGATCGCCGTCGACGTCGAGGTCGTTCGACAGGACACCCGGCGCGCCCACGCTCAACTCCGTATCCTCGTCGCCGGTGAAGGTGTCGGCGGCTGTTGCCGGTGCATCGGGCGCCGGGGTCACATCGAGTCGCACCATGGCACTGGCACTTCCACCGCGGCCGTCCTCGACGATGTAGGTGAATGTGTCGGGACCGTGGTAGTCCGGCGCGGGCTCGTAGACGAAACCGCCGTCGGGCTGCAGGCGGAGCGTGCCATGGACCGGAGAGGTCCCGGCGCGAGCCGCGGTCACGTCGCCATCGAGGTCCGAGTCGTTGGCGAGGAGGCCTGGGCCGGAGACGGTGAGAGCCGCGTCCTCCGCGGTGCCGAAGGCGTCGTCGGCCGCCACGGGGAGGTCGTTGACCGGACGCACCGTGAGCGTCACCGTGGCTTGGTTCGTTCCACCGTTGCCATCGTCGGCGACGTAGGTGAAGGTGTCGGTGCCGTTGAAATCAGGAGCCGGCGTGTAGGTGAAAGCACCGTTGGACTCGACCCGCAGCACCCCGTGCGCCGGTGGCGTACGGAGGCGGGATTCGAGGACGTCCCCATCGACGTCGCTGTCGTTGGCCAGCAGACCCGGCGCCACCACCTCGAGGCTGCCGTCCTCGTCGAGGACATGAGCGTCCTCCACGACCACCGGAGGGTCCTGGACGGGTAGCACCGTGAGCCCGACCGTGCCCCCGGCCCTGCCGCCGTGGCCGTCGGTGACCTCGTAGACGAAGCCATCGTCGCCGAAGTAATCCGTTGCCGGCGTATAGACGAAGGCGCCATCGGGGCCGAGTTCCAACGCCCCGTGCAGCGGCGGCGTCACCAAGGAGGCGGAGAGCGGATCGTCATCGGCATCGCTCGCCGTGCGCAGCACGCCGGGAGGTCCGGAGTGGACAGCGATGTCCTCTTCGGTGACGAAGGCAACGTCGGCGCCTTTCGGCGAGTCGTTGATGCCGCGAATGGTGAGGTTGGCGACCCCGGTGTCACTGGCGCCGCTCGGATCGCGCACGGTGTAGGTGAAGGAGTCGGTGCCGAAGAAGTCCAGCGCCGGTGTGTAGGTGAAGCTGCCGTCGGCGGCGAGGACGAGAGTTCCATGGGCAGGTGGCGTCGCGACGCTGACCGTGAGCGTGTCGCCCTCGATGTCGGTGTCGTTGCCCCGCACTCCCGGTGCGGCCATGGTGAGGACGACGTCCTCGTCGAGAGCGTAGGCATCGTTGGCAGCAGTGGGTGCGTCGTTCACGGCGGTGACACCGAGAGCCACGGTGCCCGT
>DASRJW010000025.1 GCA_035649275.1 Candidatus Krumholzibacteriia bacterium | reverse complement strand
TGCGCTGCGGCATCGCCTCCGAGAAGTCCGATTGGGGCCGGGTAAAGGAACTGTACCGCTAGACGCGAGAAGGCGTATCCTCTGCCTGGGCGTCTTCGGGAGGAGGATCATGAGAGCATCTGCTATCGGCATCGTGGGGCTGGTCCTCGGTTTGGCGCTGGGGGCCGGTTCAGCTCTTGCCCAGGAAAACGGCTCCATCGTCATTCGCCCAGCGGCGGTGAATCCGGACGGGTCGGCTGGAGCCACGTACTTCGACAGCTGTGGCGTCCACGTCACCCCCATCTTCAACGGCTTCGTTGGCCTCGCCATCATTCGGGTGTACGCCCGCCTGGCCGGGACCTCTCTCGCCGGGATCAGCTCTGCGGAGTTCTACATCGATGGTCTCGAGACGGGGTCGCAGCTGCCGGCAGGGTGGACCAAGACGGTGAGGCCGCCCGCTGGGACGATTCCGGTCGGAAACATCAGCGACCCGGTTACGACGGGAGGCGATATCGTTCGCCGCTACAACCTCACGTGGGACGTGGACCAACCCGGGGGCTGTCAGCAGGCGGAGTTCACCCTCATTGCCGAAGTCGAGCTGCGGTCGGGCATTCCCTTCACGACCAACTTCGCACCGGGCCACCAGATCCATCTCGTGATCGCGAACCCACCGAGTAATCCGACGTACTTGAGCCCGATGCTGCTCCTGTGCGACAACCCTATCTTCACACCCGTCGCGGTCACCGGGAGCGATTTCAGCTTCAATGCGGACTGCTCGACCGCTGTGCACGACAGGACCTGGAGCCAGGTCAAGAATCTCTATCGATAGCCTTTCCCGGGGTTGCCGGCGCCAGAGAGTGGCGCCGGCCCCCCGCATTGCGTAGCATGCCCCGGTGCGGCTCGCCTTCCTCGCAGACGCTTCCCTTCCCCACACCCGGCGCTGGGTCGAATACTTCGCGCACCGCGGTCACGCCTGCTTGCTCCTCAGCCTAGAAACGGGCGAGACCGGGGCCTGCCCGGTGGTGTCGCTGCCGCCCCGTGCCTGGCTGCCGCGGTTCCTGCGCTACACCGCCAGCCTCCCGGCGGCGGCGGCGGAGCTCCGCCGTTTCCGGCCCGACGTGGTGAACGCGCATTTCCTGCCCAACTACGGCTGGATGGCGGTGCGGCTCGGAGCGCGGCCGCTGGTGCTGACGACGCTGGGGAGCGACATCCTGCTCGTGCCACGCAAATCGCCGCTGCATCGCTGGCGCACGCGACACGTTCTCGCCCGCTGCGATCGAGTGACCGCGGATGCGGAGATGCTGGGGCGCGCCATCGTGCGCTTCGGCGTTCCCGCGGCGCGCCTCCTCGTCGTCCCCTTCGGCATCGAAAGCGGGCGCTTCGCCACACCGCCACCCCGTCCGTCGGAGCCGCTCGTGCTCCTCAGCAGCCGGAGGCTCGAGCCGGTGTACGACGTGGAGACATTACTGCGCGCCGTGGAACGCCTGCCTGCGGCTCTGGCGGCGCGGACCGAGCTGCGCCTCGCGGGCACGGGCTCGCAGGCCGAAGCCCTGCAGCGGCGGCTCCGCGAACGGCCACCGGCCACGCCGGTACGCTTCCTCGGCTGGCTGGCGCCGGCAGTGCTGGATCGCGAGCTGCTGGCGGCGCAGGTCTACGTTTCCACGGCGCGAAGCGACAGCACCTCGGTGTCGCTCTTGGAGGCGATGGCAGCCGGTTGTTTCCCCGTGGTCTCCGACATCGCCGGCAATCGCGAGTGGATCCGGCATGAAGACAACGGGCTCCTCTTCCCCTGCGGTCACGACGAGGCCCTGGCCCGCTGCCTCGAGCGCGCTTGTGCCGACGCCGAGTTGCGGGCGCGGGCGGCGGTGAAGAACCGCGCCCTGGTGGCGGAGCGTGCCTGCTGGGAACGCAACATGGAGAGCGTCGAACGACTGTTCCAGAGTCTCGCTCCTGGTGGCGAGCCTGTTCCCGGGGTTCTCCCAGGAGGCCCTTGACGGCGCCCGTTGCCGGCGCGGATCTTGGGCCGGTCTCAGCAGGTCATTCCAGACTCCCTGATCCTCCCGAGGAGCCCCGTGGAACACGTCGCGCTGCGCTACCTGGTCTACGCGGCCGGGATCTTCGCCGTGTCCTTCGTTTCGGGGCTCATCCCTCTGCTGCGCAGCTGGTCGCATCGGGAGCTGCAGCTCCTCATCAGCCTGAGCGCCGGGATCGTCCTCGGCGTGGTGTTCTTCGATCTCCTGCCGCAGTCGCTGCAGTTGTCGCGTCACTTCTTTCCCGCCGTGCTCCTCGGATTCATGCTCCTCTTGGCGCTGGAGAAGTTCGTCCTCATCCACCCGCACGAGACGGAGGAGCTGGCCGGGCGACGCAGCGGTTTCGCCGCTTACACCGGCATCTCGCTGCACGCCCTGCTGGACGGAGTGGCGCTCGGGTCCAGCGTCATGATGCCGGCCCTGGGTTCCGCCGTGGTCTGGGCCATCCTGGCGCACAAGATTCCGGATACGTTCTCGCTCTGCAGCATCCTGCTTTTCTTCGGATTCCGCCGCCGGCAGGCCCTCGTCCTCCTCCTGATCTTCTCGCTGCTGACGCCGCTCGGTGGTGCGGTCGCGTTGGTGGCGTTGCGCCACGCCAGCCCGACGCTGCTCGGCCTCACCGTCGGTGTGGCGGCGGGCACGTTCCTCTTCATCGCCACCTCGGATCTGCTGCCGCACGCCCACGCCCACCACGAACGTCGCTTCTACAATCTGGTGGCGGTGCTCACAGGACTGCTGCTGAGCGGTCTCCTGCACCAGGCCCATTCCCACTGAAGCCGGCATCGGTGCCGGCTATGGCGGCCCTCGTTCCGATCGCTTGCGAAGTCGTGCTTCACTCGGGGACGATTCCAGGAATTCGGAAGGGGTCCCGTTCGTCTGCTAGGATGGCACCGAGGAGGGAACCGGTGAGCGTTGGTCCGGAAGAGATGCGGTTCTCTCTGGTGCAGGATCCGTGGCTGCGCCTGCAGCGTCTGCTGCGGCTCGCGCCCCGGGAAGGTCTCGGAGCCCGGCGGCGCGCGGTCTTCTTCGCCCTCCTCGGCTGGCTACCCCTCGTGGTCTGGGCGGGAGCGACGGGGCGGCTGCAGAACGGGAGCGATCCGGAATCGTTGTGGCGCCATCTGGGGGTTCACGTCCGCTGCCTGCTCGCGATCCCGCTCTTCGTGCTCTCGGAACCCTGGTCGGATCGGATCCTCGGCATCATCGTGGGAAACTTCGTTCCCTCCGGGCTGGTCCGCCCAGAAGAGCAAGCGCACCTTGCCGGTGCTCTGCGTTCCGTCGAACGCTGGCGCGACTCGAGATGGATCTGGACGCTCTTGGCCGCGATCGTGGTGCTGGTGATCGCTTCGAGCCCTTGGCAGGGGGCGGTGGACGACGTAGTGGCGTGGGCTCGCACCCCGGAAGGTGTGGGCTTCGGCGGCACCTGGCTCTTCTTCGTAACGCGACCCCTGTTCCTTTTCATGGCCATCCTCTGGCTCTGGCGCTTGCTGCTCACCTGGCTTCTCTGCCGCCGGCTCGCCGCCTTGGATCTGCAACTCGTGCCCTCCCACCCAGACCGCGCCGGCGGCCTCGGCTTCACCGAGCAGCTCCCCCTCGCCTTCACCCTGGTGGTGCTGGCCTTCTCGAGCGTCGTCGCTTCCTCCGTCGCCCATCAGATCCTGGCGCACGGCGCCCATGTGATGCAGTTCAAGGCCCTCGCGGCCGGGTTGGTGGTCCTCCTCACCGTGCTCTTCGTTTCGCCCCTCACGGCTTTCTCCGGACCACTCCGGCGCACCCGCCTGCGCGCGCGCTTCGAATACGGCGCTCTCGCCGGAAAGCAAGTGCGCGGCGTCCATGAGCGCTGGGTGCTCGGCCGGCCGGTAGAAGACGACGCGATTCTCGCCGCGCCGGAAATCGGCCCTGCGGCGGACATGGCCACGCTCTACGCCCTCGGGACCGGGATGCGGTCGGTGCCGATCGGCAAGACGACGCTGGTGGCGCTCCTGGTACCTGCGGTCCTGCCGCTTTTGGTGGCCGCCAGCATCGAGGTTCCCATCAAAGAGGTGCTGCTCAAGATTCTCGGAGCCTTGGCATGAGGATTGTGGGCGCGCCCCTCTCCGGCGCCTGGCTCTGGGGGCTCATCCTCGTCGCTGCGGCGACCGTGAGTCGTTCCCAGGAAACGCCCGCGGCCACAGCAGCCGCCACCGACACCGCGGGCGCGGCGAAGGCGGCTACGGACACCGTCGCCGTGGCGCAGCGCGATATCCTCGACGTGCTGCAGGAGTGGATCTTCCATCGCCGCCTCGAACCCGCGGCCCAGGGAGAGTTCAGTCCTGGGATCGCCTGGTCCATCCTCCCGACGCTCAGCTACAACCCCGTTTACGGGTTGGCCTTCGGCGCCTCTTTCTCCGGCGCCGGCAAGCGCGGCCTCGATCCCGAGTCCAAGCCCTCGGCGCTCTCCCTTTCCGGCAACTACTCAACGACCGGCCAGGTGCAGTTCCAGTTCCGCAGCGACCTCTTCCTCGGCGCCGACAACTACTTGTTGCGGGCGGACGTGCGCTACCTCGACACGGATCGCTCGACCTGGGGCCTGGGCCCCATCGGCGAGGGCCAGCAGGAATACCCGATGCACTTCGCCCTGGTGCGTTTGTACGGCACCGTGTATCGGCGGACCATAGGTTCGACGTACATTGGATTGGGCTACCACTTCGACGAGTTTTCCGACATCGAGGACGAGCGCGCCGCCCTCGGCGAGAGCACACCGTTCACGACCTACAGCGGCGCCGGAGTGACCCACACCAAGGCAGCGGGGATCTCGCTCAACCTGCTCGGAGACACGCGAAACAGCCTGGTCAATCCCACCGAGGGCTACTACTTGAGCGGCAGCTTCCGCGACTACATCGAGCCCCTCGGGTCCGAGCGCAACTGGCAGGAGTTCTGGCTCGACGTCCGCATGTACCCGCACGTGCCACGACAGAGCAACAACGTCCTGGCCTTCTGGATCTACAGCTGGATGTCCTTCGGCCCGGCTCCCTATCTCGGCCTACCGGCCAACGGCTGGGATACCCAGGGACGCGGCGCGCGCGGCTATCTGCAGGGCCGGATCCGCGGACAGGATCAGATCTACTTCGAGACCGAGTACCGCATGCAACTGCGGCGGGACGGGTTGCTGGGCGCGGTCGGATTCTTCAACCTCACCGCCACGTCGCTCCCAGAGACGGAGACCTTCGGACGCCCTGACCCGGGTGGGGGTGCAGGCCTCCGGCTCAAGTTCAACAAACGCTCCAACACCAATCTCGCCATCGATCACGCCTGGGGCAGGGACGGCTCCAAGGGCTGGTTCTTCGCCATGACCGAAGTCTTCTGAAGTCTCCCTCGGTGCAACCGGATGGAATGGCGTGCCGGTGTAGCTGTCGGGCTGGGAACTCACCACTTGTAGATGCGGCGCAGCTCGCGGGCGTGCTGGCGCGACAACGGGATGCGCGTGCCCGCGGCATCGTCCATGAGGAGCTCGTAGTTCCCCGAGGCCTGCGGGATGATCTCGCGGATGTGGTTCACGTTGGCGAGATAGCTGCGGTGGACGCGGTGGAAGACCTCCGGATCGAGCTCGGCTTCGAACTCGTCCAGCGTCCGGTAGGAGACCATGTCCTGATGCTCCTGGGTGGCGATGAAAACGACTCCGTCGCGCACGTTGCTGTAGACGATCTCGTGGACATCGATGAGCAGCAGGTTCTTGCGCCGGCGCACCGGCACCTTGCCCACGAAGCGCGGCCGCGCCGGGCCGTGCTCCAGGAAGCGCGATAGCCGCTCGGACTGGCCGGCCTGCCGCTCCAGCAACGGCCGCACGCGGTCGATGGCCTGCACCAAGCGGTCGCGCACCACGGGCTTGAGGAGATAGTCGAGGGCGCTCACCTCGAAGGCCTGGATGGCATAGCGATCGTAGGCGGTGACGAAGATGACGAACGGCGAGCGTTCCAGGTGCCGGATCTCGCGCACGAGCTGGAAGCCGTCGAGCCCGGGCATCTGGACGTCGAGTAAAGCCAGGTCGGGCTGTTCGGCCTCGATGAGGTTGTAGGCGTCGAGACCGTTGTCCGCCTGCCCCACCAGCTTGATCCCGTCGACGGCGCGGAGCAGGTAGGTGATCTCGTCGCGGGCCGGCTTCTCGTCGTCGGCCACGATGGTGCGGATTTCCATCAGACCTTCTCCTCTGCCTCCGGGACGAGCTCCGCCGAGGTCGTGCAGGGGAGGACGAGGCGTACCAGGGTTCCCTGGCCGCGCGCGGACCGCAGCACCAGACCCTGGCCGTAGGCCATCTTGAGGCGCTGGTGCACGTTCGTCAGGCCGATGCCGCGGCGCGGCCGCGCTGGGCCGTTGCCGTCCAGGTCGAGCTTGGCGACGTCGAAGCCGGTACCGTCGTCCTCGATCTCGATCGCCAAGTGCTCGCCCTCCCGCAGCGCCCGGATCCACACGGTGCCGCCCGCGGGCCGCGGCGCGATGGCATGGTTCACGGCGTTCTCAACCAGCGGCTGCAGGATCATCGACGGCACCAGGAGCGGCCGGACTTCGGGCTCGATGTCCTTGACGATGCGGAGCTTCTCCGGGCCGAAGCGGGCCACCTCGAGGTCCAGGTACGAGTCGATGTAGTCCAGCTCCTCCGCGAAGGAGACGAAGAGCGCCTTGCGATAGAGGACGCGGCGGAGAATCGTCGACAGCTTGTGGATCAGATCGCGGGCGAGGTCCGGGTTGCGCCGGGTCGCGGCGCTGATCGAGGTGAGGGTGTTGAAGAGGAAGTGCGGGTTGATCTGCTGCGTCAGCGCGTCGAGCCGGGCGCGGACGGCGAGGCCCTCCTGCGACTTGAGCAGCATCTCCAGGCGGGTGTTGTTCCACAGGTGCAAGGGCACGCCGATGGTGACCAAGCTCGTCACCCAGGCGAGGGCCAGCACGTAGCCGTGGTGCGGCTGAAAGCTCCAGAGCAGATTGGTGCCGAAATGTTTGGTGGTGAAGTGACGCGCCACGTCGAGGCCGACGCAGACGGCGCTGATGCCGAGGGGCACGATGTCGCGGCGATTGCGGGCGCGCATGAACTTCCACACGTTCACGTGCGGGAAGGGCGAGTACTCCCAGAGCCCCCGCCGGCTGCCGGGGAAACGCCAGATCGCCGCCCCCACGAGCCCATAGAGGAGCCCGAAGGGCAAGGCGAGCCATTCGCCGTGCGTCCAGCCGGCGCCGCCGACGAAGAAGCCCACCAGAGCCCCGCCGACCGGGCCGCAGAGCAGACCGGCGAGAAGGGCGCCGGGCAAGCTTGCATCCATGCCGGCGTAGCCCGCCAGGAAGCGCATGCCCACGGCAACGCCGAGGCAAAGGCCGAAGGTGAGGCCGAAGAGGGTGGCGTCGCGCCGGCGCGTCGCTTCTTCCCGCAGCAGGCGCTGGTAGAAACGGGTGGTGATGAGAAGGCTCGCCAGGCTGGCCATGAAGCCGACCTGCAGGAGCAGATTGACGAGGATGAACTGGTCGCCGCTCAGGAAGATCTCTGACATGGTCGAACGTCCTCGCCGATGGTGCCGAGGCGTCGGCTCACCGGTGCCCTAGGCGACATGCTAGCATGCGCGCCGGACGCGAGTTCGCGCTGGGCGCCGGCCCGGCGGGACCCAGCCCACGCGGCGGCACATGCATTCCGCACCCCGACAACCTGCCGCGGGCGGCGCGCCGGCACCCACCCTGCCGCGCTTCCTTCTGCACCTCGACGCCTGGCTGCAGCGCCACACCCACGCCGCGGCCTGGTGCCTCTACGTCTGCGCCCTCGCCCTGCGCGCCCTGCACTGGTTCACCTTTCGAGAGACGCTGGTAGCGCAGGTCTTCATGATGGACGAGTCCTACTATCACGACGAGGCCTTGAATCTCGTGCGCGGCCTCCCCAATCCGACCGACTCGTACTTCATGACCCCGCTGTATCCGCTCTTCTTGAGCCTGGTCTTCCGCCTCGCCGGCGACTCGGCGAGCACGGCCTATGCCGTGCAGCTCCTCATGGGCGGACTGGCGGCGCCTCTCGTCTTCCTCCTGGCCCGGCGCGCCATGCCCGCCGCCTGGGCGGCGGCGGCAGGACTCGCCATGGCGAGCTTCGCACCGGTGGTGTTCTACGAGGCTTTGCTGCTGGTGGAGTGGTTGGTGCTCTTGACCTTGCTCGCCGCTTCCTTCGTGGCGGTACGCGCCCCACGCAGCCGGTTGCACGCCTTGGCCGCCGGCGCACTGCTCGGCATCGCGGTGCTCGGCCGTGGCAGCAACTTGGCGCTCCTCCTGGTGTTCTTCCCCTGGTTCGCCTGGCGCCGGGGCGGGGCCTCCTTCGCCCAGGCAGGACGCTGCCTCTTGGGGTGCGCCGCCGTGCTGGCGCCGCTCTGGATCTACAACGCGCGCCACGCGGAGCAGCCCCTGTTGCTCACCGCCAACGCCGGTTTCAATCTGTACATCGGCAACGGACCGGAGGCCACGGGCCTCTTCTTCGTGCCCGAGTCCTTCGACATGGCCCATGACCCCATGGCGCTCCGCTACGTGCAGCGGCAGACGGGGCAGCGCGCGACAGCGAGCGTGGCGGCGCAGTTCTGGGTGGAGAGAACGCAGCGTTGGGTGCGCGAGCACCCGCTCCGGGCGCTGGATCTCCTCGGCTGGAAGTGGGTGCTCTTCTGGAACCGCTTCTACTTTCCCCAGGTGGAGTGCTTCGAGACCGCCACCCGCGGCCTGCCGCTCTCGCGCTTGCCCTTCTGGCACAGCTATGCGGTCCTGCCTTTGGGGTTCCTGGGGGCGTTGTGGGCGCTGATCGAAGCGTGGCGGGCCTGGCGCCGCGGCGCCGCGGCGGGGCAAGAAGCAGAAGCGGTCTTGGGCTTCATCGGTGCTTGCGCGCTCCTCTACGTGGCTTCCATCGTTCTCTTCTTCGTCACCGATCGTTATCGAATCCCCGTCACCCCGTGGCTGATCGTGCTGGCAACCCATGTCTGCCGCCGGATCTGCGAGGCCCTGTGGCAGAGAAAGCGCGCGCAGGCAGCGGCTCTCCTCCTGGCCACCGCGGCGCTGTTCGTGCTCACCTCGCCGGCGCGATTGAATCTGGACCGCGCCCGGGTCGGGCGCGATATCCACGTGCACAGCGCCCTCCGATACGCCCAGGCGGAGAGGTTCGGTCCTGCCATCGCCGAGTACCGCGAGGCCTTGCGCACCGCGCCCGCGAATCCCGATCTCCGCGACGGCCTGGCGCGTATGCTCTCCCGCGCCGGGCAGGACAGTCTGGCGTTGGTGCTCTATCGCGACCTGCTGCGCGAACACCCGGACTTCGCCCGGGGCTGGTACAACCTGGGTAACGTCCTGCGGCGAAGCCGCAGAGTGGCGGAGGCCGCGGCGGCCTACGAGCGCTCCGTGGCACTCGAGCCCGAGCGTGAAGCGGCGTGGAACAACTTGGGGGAATGCCGGCGGGCTTTGGGCGACACCGCGGCGGCGGCGCAGGCCTACAGGCGCGCGCTAGCCATCGTGCCGGGCCACGAGCAAGCGCTCAACAACCTGGCAGCGCTCCGGGGCGCCCAGGGGGATGCGCCGGCGGCGGAGGCGGGGTTTCGCGCCGCGATCGCCGCGAACCCGCGCTATCTTCCGGCGTGGACGAACCTGGCGATCTTGCTCACCAACCAGGGTCGTCGTCCCGAGGCGGTGCCGGCATGGCGCTTCATCCTGGCTCTGGATCCGGCGGACACGCTGGCGCCCCGCGCCTTGCGCCAGCTCGAGACCGGCGCCGAGCCCCATTGATGGGGATGGACGGCGAGCGACGGCGAGGTGCGAGTGCCTGACAGGGTGCGCGCGGATGGAGGTAGGGTGAGAGCAGAGGGAAGCAAGATGCGAGCGCCTGGCGGTGTGCGTGCCGATGGCGGCTGGGTGCGTGCGGTGGCGGCGTTAGCGCTGCTCGTGCTCCTCCTGGTCGCTTGCGCGCCGGTGCTCCCGGAGCGCAGCAAGCCGGGCGGCGCGGCGCGCTGGGCCCAGGCGCTGGCCACGGACGCCGCGGTGCGCTGGGCGCGGGATGCACTGTTGTGCCGCGTCACGGGCAACGGGGTCGGCAACGAGGGCTGGCTCCCGGATCGCGGTGGCTCCTGGATCCTGACCTACCGGAGCGCCGCGTCCGGCAAGGGGCTCGATGTGAGCGTCGACACGGACGGCACGGTGCAGACGGCGGCCGTCCCCGACTCGATGGCGGCGCGCCTGCGGCCGCTGCCGGCGGAATGGGACGACAGCTCGCGCATCTGGGCGGCCACCGGACCGCACCAGCAAGGGGTGCCCCTCAACACCTTCGAAGCTCTCCTCGCCTACGACGCCGAGCCGGAGCGCTATCCCGGGCAACTGGTGTGGCGCATCCGCTTCTTCCTGCAGGGTGGCGGTCACGAGACCCACGTGGTGAGCGCGCAATCGCGCTGGCTGGCGCGCTACTGAGTCGCCTGCCTTGCGAGCCCGGGGCCGAAAAAGAAGGACGCCGAGGGTCTCGGCGTCCTTGCGTCCCGTGGGAAGGAGGTGTCGCGGGACGGGTCATCGATGCGGCCGTGGAGTGCGAAAGCAGTGTTCTGCGACTGCCGTTACTGCGCGTACTCCGACAGAGCCGTGGTCTCCGGTGAGTTGCGCAGCCGCCAGATCGCGCGATCGCGGATCTGCCGGACACGCTCGCGCGTCAGCCGGTACACTTTCCCGATCTGCTCGAGGGTGTGCGGTTCGTTTCCGCCCAGCCCGAAGTAGCGCTTGAGGATGTCCTCCTCGCGGGCATTCAGTCCGGCCAAGGCATGAGCGATGTCCGCGTTGCGTGCCGACTCGATGGTGGAGGCCTCGGGTCCCGGCGCGGACTCGTCCGCCAGGGTGTCCACCTGGAACTCGTGATCGCGTCCTTCTGCGGGCTCGTCGATCGAGTACTGCGTGGTCGGCATGCTCAGTACCGTATCGACCTCCGCCGTCTTCATGCCCAGATGCTTGGCCAGTTCCTCGTGAGTCGGCTCGCGTCCCAGGTGCTGGCTGAGCTGGATGGAAGCCCGGTTGACCTTCATCAGGCTCGCCGACTTGTTGAGCGGCAAGCGCACCGTGCGCGACTGTTCGGCGACGTACTGCAGGATGGCCTGGCGCACCCACCAGACCGCGTAAGAGATGAAGCGATAGCCGCGGTCCACGTCGAAGCGCTCCGCCGCGCGGATCAATCCGAGGTTGCCTTCGTTGACCAGGTCTTCGAAGGGCACCGCGCTCTTGGCGTATTGCTTCGCCACCGAAACCACGAAACGCAGGTTGTGACGCACGAGTTCGTGCATCGCCTCCTCGTCGCCGTGCTTGGCCCGCCGCGCCAGCTCGCGCTCCTCCTCGGGTGTCAGGAGGGGGATCTTGCGGATCTCCCGCAGGTACATCCCGAGGGTGTCGGGGCTCGCTGCCTGCCTGGAGGATTTCATCGGTCAACCCCTTGCCGAGGGACGAGTGGAGGGTCGTAGCCCAGGCATTGCAACCGGCGTACCGAATCTCGCGGTCCGGGGGCTACTCCCTGAAGGAACTCCATCCGAGGGCGTTCTCATCCATTGAATACACAGGACCGGCCCAGGGATTCCTGGTCCTAGGGTTTGGACGAGCGTGAAATGTCCTCTGGAAGGGGCAAGAAGGGACCGGACATGACACGACGGCCTGTCAAAGCGGCCACAATGTCATGATATTGCTCTTGGGTCTGCCGATTCTGGGGGCGACTCCGTATCGTGGGTGTACGGTGCAGTGTTGCGAAATTCTCTCGGCTGGCTTGGAGGGCCTGGTGGGTCGAGGGCGAGGGGCCTGGGCAGCTAGGGTGAGTCCTCGTCCGCCATGTGCACCAGGAGACCCGTGGCGGTCTCTGCGACCACGCCCCTCACCGGGACCGGCTTGCTCGCCTTGGGCTTGGCGCCCCAGGCGAGGGAGAGGGTGATGTTGTCGCCGCCGCCGCCCTTCTTGGCGGCCTCGATCAGGGCGTCCACGCGCTCCTCCGGCGAAGCCGAGGAGGCGAGGACCTCCACGATGTGCTCCGTTTCGACGTAGTTGTGCAATCCGTCGGTGCAGAGCAGGAACACCTCGGCGGCGTCGGCGGGCAGCACGGAGAAGTCGATCTCGAGCTCGTCCCCTACCCCCATGGCACGGGTCAAGATGTTGCGCATCCCCGCCAGGTGCGCGTACTCCGGGTGCGTGGCGACGACGCTGTGGTCGTGGGTCACCTGGGTGAGCTCGCCGTTCTTGAAGGAGTAGGCGCGGCTGTCGCCGACGTGTGCCACACAGACAGTGCCCTGGTGCTCCTGGATGGCCACCACCGTGGTTCCCATGCCCTGGTACTCCGTATGTTTGGCGCCGTATTCCCGCAGCTTGAGATCGGCGGCGAACACCCCTTGGAGGAGGGGGGTGAAGGGCTGCAGGGAGGTGCTGGTGCCGGAGGCGCCCTGGATGGTGACGGCGCCGTTGCCGCCCTGAGAGACGATGCGCTGCACCTCCTCCGCCACCATCCGGCTCGCCAGGTCGCCGCCGGGATGACCGCCCATGCCGTCGCAGAGCACCACGAGCCCATGCTGGTCGGAGATGACGAAGTAGTCCTCGTTGCGCTTGCGCACGAGACCGACGTCCGTCTTCGCCACGATGTGCATGCCAACTCCCGCGGGCGTCAGCGGCGGATCTCGATCCCCGCGAAGGCGAGGGAACCGGGCAAAGGGGGATGGAGCTTCTGCACTCGGATCAGCATGGAATCGCAGTGCACGCTGTCTCGGATTTCTTCTGCAAGACGACCGGCGAACCTCTCGAGCAAGGCGAAATCCTCTTCGCGGCAGAGTCGCTGCACGGATTCGAACACTCGCGAGTAATCCACCGTGTCGCGCAGGTCATCGCTGTGCGCTGCTCGCGAGAGGTCGCAATCCAGCTCGACATCGACGAGGCAGTCCTGAGGTTCCCGGCGCTCTTCCGGCGAGACTCCCACCCGCAGCCTGCACTGGATGCCGTTCAAGATCACACGATCCATGTGCCTCCCCGGTTCGCGCTCCGAGGAGGCTCCATTCTAGGCATGGCCTGCGGCTCCTGTCCACCGGGCCGGCGGGGCGGCCACGGCGGGGAGGCTCCCTGGGGGCGGCGCTGGGAAGGGTCGTGCGTCCTGGCGGCGCCGCCGCAAGGCGTGGCGGCGACACCGCGCACGTGTGTCGGAGCGGGCATGACGTCGGGCACTACTTCGGCTTCCCCTGGTCCGCCACGGCTTGCGTCGCCTGCTTCACCTTCTCCGGATCCCCGAGATACATGTGGCGCCGTGCTTTCAGGTCGTCGTCGAGCTCGTACACCAGAGGAACGCCCGTGGGGATGTTGAGGCTCACGATGTCCGCCGGCGCGATCCCATCCAGATACATCACCAGAGCGCGCAGGCTGTTGCCATGCGCCGCGATGAGGACGCGCCGGCCGGCGCGGACAACGGGCGCGATGCTCTCGTGCCAGTAAGGAAGGAAGCGGGCTCTGGTGTCGGCGAGACATTCGGTCCGCGGTGTCTCTTCCGGGAGCAGGTCGGCGTAGCGCGGGTCGTGCCGCGGATGACGCGGGTCGTCGAGGTCCAGCGGCGGGGGCTGCACATCGTAGCTACGTCTCCACAGATGGGTCTGGTCGGCGCCGTACTTCGCCGCGGTCTCCGCCTTGTTCAACCCTTGCAGCGCGCCGTAGTGACGCTCGTTCAAGCGCCAGTTGCGCTGCACCGGAATCCACATGAGATCCATGCCGTCCAGCACCAGCCAGAGGGTGCGGATGGCGCGCTTGAGCACCGAGGTGAAAGCCAGATCGAACGCATACCCCTGCTGGCGCAGCACCTGGGCCGCCTCCTCCGCCTCCGCACGGCCCTTGTCGTTGAGATCGACGTCGGTCCAGCCAGTGAACCGGTTCTCCCGATTCCACGTGCTCTCACCGTGGCGCAGCAGGACGAGCGATTTCACCGCGGGGCTCCCTTCGCTGGTCAGGGGATGACGGGGCGGACGTGCGCGTCCGGAAGCCCCAAGGTCGCCGTCTCCGGCGCCGGCCGCAGGGGCTGCACCGTGTCCGGCGCTTGCCACACGTCGTGAAAGAAGACGAGGGGCAGCAAGTGCCCCGAAGCGCCGAGGGCGACCTCGGTGGCGCGGCCGCGTCCCTCCAGGAGATCGCGCCACGCCGGCGGCATGCCGTCGCCGAGAACGGGAAGGAGCAAGGTGCTGAGCAAGTGCAGCACGCGCCCGGTCTCCTGCAGATCCTCCGCCGGCGGTGTCCAGCCGAGCACGGCGAGATCGAAAGCGCCGGCCCGCAACGCCGTCGTGTACGTCGCCGGCGGCCGGCTGTCCACCTCCGCGTCGAGAGACAGTTGCGCCAGCTGCACCTGCAGGCGCTCGCCCAGTTTCACCAGGACCGGTTCCGCTGCGGGGACGAGGATCTTGACCGGGTGCCGTGGCGGCGACTTCGATTCCTGCACTGCCGGTGGAGTGGCGCGCACCGTCGCTGCCTGTGGCGAGAGCCCGAAGGCGGGCTCGCCGTCCCCGGCGAGTCCGGCGCGGACGAACACCGCGGCGTCGAAGGTCGCCGCCACCCGCCGCCGCAGCGCGGCATCGGCGAACACGGCGCTCTTGGGATGCAGGAGGGCGAGAGCCAGACGGCGGGCCGGCACACGCACGCGCACCGCTCCCGCCGGCGGAGCCGCGGCGGGATCGAGCTTCCGCAACAGCGCTGCCTCCCGGGGACGTGCGGCGTCCCGCGCAATGCCGGTGAAGGTGACGGCGTTCAGGAAGGGGCGGCCCTCATGGTGCTGCTCGAAGGCGGCGCAGCGCAACGTCTCCGCCACGGCGCTCACCAGGCGGAAGGGTCCCGTTCCGAGCGCGGCCGTTCCCTGGCCGCGGACGATGGCGGCTTCGGGCAAGGCCAATCGAGCCGCGAGGTCAGGTACGGGGGTGTCGCATTGCAGTTCGAGCTCGGTGCTGGAGAGGACGTAGATGCCTTCGATCTGCTGCGTCTCGCCGGCGACGTAGTCCTGCATGCCCACGAGCTCGCGCAAGAGCCAGGCGTGCGGCGAGCGGCGCGGGTCCGCCAGGCGATGCAGCGACTCGCTCACGCTCTGCGCATCGCAGCGGGTGCCATCGTGGAAGCGGATCTCGGGCCGCAGCTGGAAGTACCAGCGGGTGCCTTCGTCGTTCCGCACCCAGTGCACCGCCAGATCCGGTTCGACGCCGCCGCTGCCCCAGCGCGTCAGACCCTCGTACAGACAGGCGCTCACCAAGGCGCCATCGTCGCCCCACAAGGTGAGCGGCTCTGGCGGCGCCAGATCCGCCGGGCGTAGCGGCAGAGCGACTTGGAGCGAGCCGCCGTAGCGCGCCAGCCGTCCGCCCCAGACGCGGCGCGGAGCGACGGACTGGAGGCAGAAGGCAAGGAGGCATACGGTGAAGAGCGCGCCGGCGGTACGGTGGCGCCGCCCGCAGCAGCGGAGCAGCCAGTGCACTGCGCCTCCTCTTCGTGGACACTGCAGCGTCATCGAGTCGGGCCTTCCTTCCAGGCCAAGCCGCGAGCCGCGGTGCGCTCCGACGGCAGCGCCAAGTAGACATGCAGGCGGGTGCCCGCGGGACAGTGCTCGGCGGCGACCACGTCGAAGGCACCGTCGCCGTTCAGATCATGACTGGCGACTGCGGTCAGCGTCCCGGTGAACCGTGTGCTGCTCCACACGAGACGCAGGGAGTCGTCTTCGAGCTGCGCCGCATGCAAACGATCACCGAGGTCGCAGCACACCGGATCGGTGAGCCAGAAAACCGTCCGTGTTCCTGCTTCGCCGCCGGGCTGCACGGCTTTGACGTCGCCGAAGCCCCGATAGGAGTCGAGCTGCGTCGCCGACGAGCGTTGCACCAGCAAGGTGCCGCGCCGGTCGCTCCAGGCCAGGTCCATGCGGCCGTCGCCGTCCAGATCGGCGAAGAGCGGCGCGATCACCGGGCGCTCGCCCCGTCCCGGCGCCGGCCACCAGCGCGAAGCGAGATCCGCCGGTCCACCGGCTGCCTTCCACAAGGCCTCGAGCGCCGGGCGCAACTCGACACCGGTGCCGGCGGGGCCGAGTTGCAGGCGCTTTCCCTCGCTCCCCGGAACGCCGGCGCGGGGCCAGCGCTCCTCGCTCAACACCCAGAGGCTCGCTCCCATGGGCACCGGGGACTTCGAAGCGCGCAACGTTTCCGCGCCGACGAGGAGAGCATAGGGGGCCCGACGCGGCAGATCCTTGGCCCCGAGCGGCACGACCTCGGCGGGCCGCAAGCCGGGGTGCTCGAACTCCAGGATGCGCAGCGAGTCGGGACTCACGGACAAGAGCGTTCCCGGGCTCGTGCCCACGAGGGCGATGGTGTCCCAGGGGTATTCCTGCACCGCCAGCAGGCGGAAGCCCGGGGGAGCGCCGCGGGCCGGCGTGGCCGCGGTGAACCAGGAGCGCAGCATGTCGTCGACATCGACGGAGGCCACGGCGATGTCCACCGCCCGGGCGCGGGTCACGGAGAAGCATTCCACGTTGAGAACGATCTTCTCCGGCGTCCGCAGGAGCACCGGAAACAGGACTTCGTCGAGGTCCTCTTGCGCTTGCAGGAAAGGAGTGATCAGGCGGGATGCGTAGGCCGCGACCGCCAAGCTCTCGCGCTCGGCGCCGCCGGCCAGCTGCAGCTCCCGCCGCCGGCGCAAGGCGGCGCGCAACTTCTCGCCGACGACCTCGGGCAGGACGGCGGGCAGGTCCAAGAGCGCCGTGCACGGGGCGAGGAGCACACGGATGGGTTCACCGTGGGCGCGCACGCTGTCGTTGCGCTGCACCCGTTCTTTGCCGCTACGGTTGATCTCCCGGCATTCCACCATGCCCGGACTCACCTGGGAGACCTGCAGCTGGGCGATGGGGATCTCGTCGCCGCGGAGTGAATCCGCCACCGGGCGGGTGACCGCGAGGACGTCGCCGAGCTCGGGTGGGTCGCCGTCGATGGCGACGAAGATGCGGCCGCGCTGGCGCTCCACCACGTGACCGAGGGGGCGCGTGTAGCGGGCGCTCAGGAGTCCGGTGGCCTCGCGCACCAGACGATCGAGTACCGGCGTGGTGTGCCGGCGGGCGTCGCTGTCTTGCGCCGACACCGCCGCGGGCGCCAGAACCCAGAGACCGACCAGGAGCCAGTGTCGACACCGGTTCCCGCCTCGCATCGCTTCGAGTCTCCCTGTGGATAGAGATCGGTCCGGCTGGATGAAGCAGAACCTGCGCCTCCAAGAGAGGAACACCGATCGCCCGCGCGGTCAACCCCGCGGGCGGCGCGTCGTGTCGCGCCGCCGGAGGGAGCGGAAGCCGTTGCTCGCCAGGGGGGCGGCGGAGTGGCAGAATGGAGGCCGGAGGTGGGCCGGTGGGGGACAGGGTAGGGATCTTCGATTCGGGCGTCGGCGGTCTGTCGGTATGGCGCGAGATCGTGCGCCAGCACCCCGGCGTCGACACGCTCTACGTCGCCGACCAGGCTCACATCCCCTACGGGGCGCGCTCCGCCGCCGAGATCCTCGGCTTCTCTCGCGGCATCACCCGCTATCTCCTGGCGCGCGGTTGCACCGCGATTGTCGTCGCCTGCAACTCCGCCTCGGCGGCGGCTCTCCAACACCTGCGCCACGAGTTCTCCCCTGGCACCTTCGTGGGGATGGAGCCGGCGGTGAAGCCGGCAGCCCTCGCCTCGAAGCACAAGGTCGTGGGCGTCCTGGGGACGCCGACCACGCTGGCGGGAGAGCTCTTCCAGCGCACGATCGCCCGCCATGCCGCGGAGCTCCGCTTGCTGTGCGAGCCCTGTCCAGGTCTGGTGGAGAGCATCGAGGCGGGAACCCTGGAAGGACCGGAACTGGAAAGATCGTTGCGCACTTTCCTGCGCGCCCCGCTGGAAGCGGGAGCGGACGTGCTGGTGCTCGCCTGCACTCATTATCCCTTGGTCCGCTCGGTGATCGAGAAGGTCGCCGGGCCGGAGGTGCAGGTCATCGACCCGGCTCCGGCAGTGGCGCGCCAGCTGGGTCGATGGCTCGAGCGCCGAGAGCCTGGGACAACGACCGCTCCCCAGCACGAGTTTCGCACTACCGGGGACGTGGACGCCTTCGCACGCGTGGCGCGAACCATTCTGGGGCAGGTCGTACACGTGGCAGCACTGCGCTGGGAACAGGAAGCGTTGCACGAGGTCGGCACCCCGGTGGGCCGGAAAGTGTGACGGGGGCCGATTCCCTTAGGCCCCCGTGCACGATGCGCTCCGTCGCACGCTGCAGATTCCTGCAGGCTCCTTCAGACAGCGTTCCCCGCCGGCTCCACCTCGATGCGGCGGCGCTTTTCCTCGGCGCGCCGGGGCAGGGTGATGTGCAGGAGGCCGTGTTCGAGACGGGCCTGCACGTGGTCGCGATCCACGCCATCACCGAGTGCGAAGCGGCGCTCGAAGACCCACTCGCTCTGCCGGCCATCGTGCAGCACCTGCATGCCCTCGGGACGGCTGGGGCGCGGGGCGCTGACGAGGAGGAAATCCTCCTCCAGCGTCAGCGAGACGTTCTCCTTCGGGACTCCTGGCAGCTCCACCATCACGTGGTAACTGTCGCCGTCATCCAGGACGTCCGCCGCTGGTGTGAGGGTCGCCCGACGCACACCCTCCTGCGGCTCGCATTGCCTTCCCGTCACCGGGAGCATCCAGCGCACGACCATGGTTCTCGCTCTCCTTTGCTTCGAGTGTCCTCGTGCTTCGAGTCTTACTTCACTTCGACCGGGATCTGCCGGCCCACTTGCTCTTCCACCTTGGGCAAGCTGATGGTCATGACGCCCTTTTCGTAGGTGGCCTTGACCTTCTCCGCCTGCACGCGGTAGGGGAGCTGCAAGCTGCGCTGGAAGGCGCCGTAGGTCTGCTCGCGCTTGAGCACTGTGCCTTCCGAGCTTTCCGCCTCGTCCTTGCGTTCCCCGCTCACCGTGAGCAGGTTGCCCTGCAACTGGATCTCGACCGCCTTCGGGTCCATTCCGGGCAGCTCGAGACGAACGAGGAGTCGATCCTTCTCCTCCACGAGATCCATCGCCGGGTACCAGTTCTTGGCGCTCTCGAAGGGCCAGTCGCCGAGCAAGGCGCCCACTTGCTGGCTGAATCGATCGAAGAACGGGTCGATGAAGTCACCGTTCCTGGGCTTCCACCTGACGAGAGACATTTCCATACCTCCTAAGCCTGCCCGAGCTCGGCTCGGGACGATTCTTTCTTCGCGGCCGTGACTGCCATCTATGCACTCTGGGCGTCACCTCATGCCGCTCGCGGTAAGGACTAAATCAAGTCCTGTGCCACGGCTCTATGAATCCACTAAACCATTTATTGTAATTTGGTTACATTACTGTGGTGGGCATCCATCTACAGAACACGGACAGGAAGGCAGCCTCTACTGGCGGTTATTGCTGCCACAATGGCATGCTAGGTGGGTCAACGAAAGCGCCCGGTGGTCAAGTGGCCAGGACGCCCAGCTCATCCACGCTCGAGTGTGGCGTACGCCAAACCGATGGCGGGGAGGAGGTCTCCAGCCAGTAGGCTGCGGGGGGAACTCTGCTCGCAAGCCAGCTCCGCGGCAAGGCCATGCAGGTACACCGCGAGCGTCGCTGCCGGCGGAGCCTCGAGGCCCTGCGCGAGGAGGCTCCCCAGCATTCCGCCCAAGACGTCCCCCGATCCGGCGGTGGCGAGTCCGGTGTGTCCGGTGCTGTTGACCCGCTTTTCCCCGGCGGGTGTTACCACGACGCTCGGGGCTCCCTTCGCCACCACCACCACCTGGTGGCGGGTGGCGGCTGCAGCTGCCGTGGTCACGCGCTCCTTCTCGTCGAGGCGCGCCTCGAGTCCGAGCCAGCGCGCCAGCTCTCCCGCGTGAGGTGTGGCGACGCGGGGAGCAGGATGAGGTGGGGGCGGGAGCGCCAGGAGGGCATCGGCATCGACCACGGCGGGAAGCGCCAGAGTCGCCAGCAGCTCTCGCATCCACCGGCGCACACTGTCGTCCGCCTGGATGCCCGAGCCAAGAGCGAGGGCATCGCATCGCTTCGCAAGCGTCGAAGCCAGGTCGAGGACGGCATCGGTGCAGTTGCCTTCAGAGTCCTCGGGACAGGGGTGGATGATCACCTCGCGGAGCCGTACCTCCAGAAGGTCGCGGATGGAACCGGGAACGACGAGATGCACCATGCCTGCACCGGTGCGGAGCGCCGCCTCGGCAGCGAGCGCCGCCGCACCTGGGAAGCGGGAACTGCCTGCCACCATGAGGACGGTTCCACGAGAGTACTTGTGTGCCGTGGGCTGCAGCGGTCGCAACAGCGCTCTGGCCCAGGCCGGGTCCACCCAGGACCACTCATTCTGCCGGTCACCCAGCACCTCGGCCGGAAAACCGATATCGGCCACCTCGATCCGGCCGGCCCGTTCGCGCCCGGGATGGAAGGCCAGTCCAAGCTTGGGGAGACCGAAGGTCACCGTGACGTCGGCCCAGACCGCGGTGCCGAGGAGGGCGCCGGAACTCGCATCGACCCCGGTCGGGATATCCACCGCGAGGGTGAGCCGGCTGGTGCGGTTGAGGAGATCGACGAGGCCGGCGTAAGCCGGTGCGAGCGGGCGGGCTGCCCCGGTACCGAGGAGAGCGTCGACGCAAAGATCGGCCCGTACGAGATGTGAGGCGAGGGAGTCTCGCCGGCCGGGGACGTCTGCCGCCACCAGGAGAGGGCGCGGTCGCCGGCCGACCGGTTCGGCTGCGGGAGTAGCGGCCAAGTTCTCCTTCAGGACGTTGATGCTGACCTTGGAGCGGCGCAGTCTGGAAAGGTTGGCGCGTGCATCGGAGCTGAGCTCGGTCGCCGGGTGGCAGAGGTGCACGCACACCCGCACCCCCTCGCGGGCCAGGAGCCGGGCGAGAACGAGGCCGTCGCCCCCGTTGTTTCCCTTCCCGCACAGGATCTCGACCCGGGCGCCGCGCGGGCGGCGGAGGAGTCGGAGGGCCTCGCGGGCGAGCGCCGCACCAGCGTTCTCCATGAGAACGAGTGCCGGAACGAGGCCGCCGTCGATGGTGCGGCGGTCGATCGCCTGCATTTGTTGCGCCGTGACGAGCTTCACGCGGTTTCTCCGCCGCCAGCCTACGGGCGTCGCGGCCGCGGGGTCAACGAAGGCACCTCTGAGGCATCTCTAGGATGCGATGTCGGTGCTGCCGTACGATCACAGTCTATGCACGAAGCCCCTGAAGACCACGGGAGCGAGGACGCCTCCAGCGGCCCTCCGGATGGCGAAGCAGCGGCGAGCTTCTACGACCTCTTCGGGACCCAAGCTCTGCTCCTCCTCTTCACCGGGTGCTTGCTGCTCTACTTTCTCTTCCAAGGTGTTCTTTGGGGTGGGCGCCCTGGTGTGGCGGTGTGGGGGCTGGCCCTGGCACCCGTGGTGGGAATCCTGGTCCCTATCGCGCTCGTGATCCGCTCGCTCCGCCGCCCCGTCCGCTCCGAGCTCTGGTTGTTTCCTCTCGATGGGTGGCAGGGCCTCGGCGTGGTCCTCGCGATCCTCGGCACGGTGCCTTTGGATTACGCTCTGAGCGCTGCCAACCTCTGGTTCGTCGCGCCGGACGCGGAGGCACTACGGTTCCAGCAGAATCTGGTGCCCACGGACGCCGTGAGCCTCGCCGGCGGCTTGGTGGCTGTCGTGGTCCTGGGGCCGCTCGGCGAGGAGGTCCTGTTCCGTGCCCTCCTGCTGGGCACCATGGGACGCCTCCTGCGTCCCTGGGTCGCAGCGGTGGTGGTGGGCGTCCTCTTCGGGATGACGCACCTCGCCCCCTGGGCGCTCTTGCCGCTCTCGCTGCTCGGGATCGTTCTCGGCTTCCTCGTCCTCATGACACGCACGCTCACCGCGGCCTGGTTGGGCCACGCGCTCTTCAACCTGATCGGCTACCTGGAGCTGGCCCGGACCGGGGACGTCGACACGCCGGCACTCACCCGCCTGGCTCTCCAGCCGGGTGTGTTGATCGGCGCGCCCTTGCTGCTGGGAATGGCTTTCTGGCTCCTGCGTCGTGGCGGTAGGGATCAGGACGACGCGGAGCCGGCGTGATTAGGAACGAGCCACGTGCGCGGCAGGATCGAGAAACCTACTTCGAGGACTGGCCGAAAGGCCGCCCGAAGCTGATCTCCCCATTGTCGATGCGTATGTTGAACCCGCAGGTGGGGTTGGTGCAGACCCAGGCCTTGTACGTGATGGGCGCACCGTCGCGCCCGTAGTCGGACAACGGCAGCAGGACCCCGTTGTCGCACTTCCTGCAATCCGGGAAATCGATCTTCTCCATCAAAAGCCCCAGCCCAACCCGAGAAACGCTGCTGCAGCCGGAGCCACTCACCTCCCCCTGCGCGCTCGACCCAACTCCGGGGGTGCGTTCGGGAACCCAAGCCCCCTTGGTTTCTGTGATCATCCTCGCAAGCTTCCTGAGGTGTCAAGGGAAGCAGGAAACATCGACCGAGCGGAAGTGCGCTCCAGGCGCGGGTATGGGGGGAGTCGAGTCGGGAAAGAAGCGGGTGATGGAGGGCGCGCGCGAGTCCAGACAGCGCCCATGAAGCTCCAGGCGGAACAACGGGCGCGAGGCTCAGGTCTTCTGCTCCTTCTTCCGCGCCGCCGGGAAGAGGACGTTGTTCAGGATGAGCCGGTATCCGGGCGAGTTGACGTGTAGCTCGAGCCGCGTCGGTGGGTCGCCGACCTGGTGCTGGTAATCCTCCGGATCGTGGCCACCGTAAAAGGTGAAGGTGCCGCGGCCGACGTTTCCATGCACGTACTTGACCTCGTCTGTCCCCTCCACCTTGGCGAGCACGACCACGGCCTTCTTCACCAGCGACTGGCGGAAGCCGGTGGTTTGTCCGAGGAAGCCGTTGATCACGCTGACATGACATTGTGTCAGCATGGTGGGCACGGGGTCGTGCTTGGCGGCGAACTCGAAGAGGGTGAAGTAGTCGGCCTCGGGGCCGCGAAGGCGAGCGTAGTTGCTCGTGTCGATGTTGGAGAACTCGTAGACCAGCGGGTTCGTGACCAGGCTGAAGTTCTCGAAGGCGAAACACAGTCCGAACTGCAGCTTGCTCTCGAAGCCCGGGGTGATGCCGTCGTGGTCGAGCTCTGGGGCAACGATGTCCACGCCTGTGGCCGCGAGGGCGATGTCGATGGTATCCGTGGCGGAGCACATGGCGAAGACGAAGCCCCCGCCGTAGGCGTACTTCCAGATCGCCCGGGCCACCGCCTTCTTCTCCTCCGAGACCTTGGTGAAGCCGAGCTCCTGCGCCAGCGCCTCGTTGACCTCGACGTCGTGTTGGTACCAGGACTCGAAGCGGTAGGTGCCGAAGAACTTGCCGTACTGCCCGGTGAAATCCTCGTGGTGCAGGTGCAACCAGTCGTACTTCTCCAGCTCCCCGGACAGGACCTCGCGATCGTAGACCTTGTCGAAGGGGATCTCGGCATAGGTGAGCGCGAGGGTGACGGCGTCATCCCAGGGTTGAGCGTTGGGCGGGGTGTACACCGCCAGGCGTGGCGGCTTTTCGAGCAGGACCACGTCCATGTTCTCCCGTTCGATCTCCGCCTTGATGGTGGCGATATCCGCGTCGCTCGTGACCTGGTAGAGCACGCCGCGGATGCGGGCCTCCAGCTCCAGATCCTGGTGGCGTCGCGCCAGGAAGCTGCCGCCCCGGTAGTTGAGCAGCCACTCCACCTGCACACCCTGGCTCAGCATGTGGAAGGCGAGACCGTAAGCCTTCAGGTGGTTCGTCTGCTGCAGGTCCATCGGGATCAGCATGAAGTCGTCCGCGGCGGCCACGACGAGCGAGCCGCCCAGGAGGAGGAGCGCGACCCCCAAGGTCAGGAGCGGGTGGGAGGGTCGTCGGGGCTCAAGGCGTGGCACTGTCTTCCTCCTTCGTCTCGACCCGGGCCGCGAGCAGCTTCTTCCTCACGTCGTCCTGGAAGAGATCCTCCGGGTACTCCAGGAGAATGCGCTCGTACGTGGCGACCGCCTGCTCGCGCTGCTGCAGCTTCTCGAGCTGCAGGTCCCCCGTCGCCTCCAGGGCTCGGGGCGCCAGCCGGTGCTGCGGCTGCCCCGCCACCAGCGCGGCGAAGCGACGCAGGGCGGAGTCGTATTTCCCTGCGGTCATGTCGTTCTTCCCGAGCTCGAAGAGCGCCAGGGCATGCAGCGAGGAATTGGGTTGCTCCGTGACTAGGGCTTCCAGCTCCGCCCGCGCCTGCTCCGGCTGGCGGCGGAGCATGGCCCGATGATACTGGCTGAAGCGACTCAAGCCCGGATCCTGAGAGAAGGCCGCTTCGTTGAGGGTGAGCGCCAGGTCGAGGCAGTCGTTGGAAAGGCGGTCTTCCGGCGCTTCTTCGGCGAGCGCCGCGAAGCCGTCGCGCGCCTGGTCGTACTTCCCCTCGGCGAGATCCAGCTCGGCCAGGTGGTAGCGCGCCCGGGATCGGCCGATGTTCTCCACCGTCGGCTGGGCCCGCATCCCCGGCGGACGGGGCGCCTCGGCTGGATCGCTGTCGGCGGGCGCGGAGGCAGCTTCCACCAGCAGCTTGCGCGCCTCGTCGAACCGCTCCATGGCGGCCAGGCAGAGCGCCATCTGCACCCGCACCATCTGGTCCGGCTCGCCTTGGGTCTTCTGATGGTCGAGCAGCTCCTGGAAAGTCGAGAGCGCCGCTTCGGGTTGCCCCAGATCCTCGTAGAGGATGAGCGCCTTCAGCGCCAAGGCATCGCGCTGCACGCTGGCGAAACCCGAGTCCTGGGCGCTCTGGTCCAGGGAACGAATGGCCTCCTGGAGGAGCTCGCGCTTCGAGGCTTCGTCCGGGGCCTGGCGCGCCACGGCGACCAGACCTTCGGCGAGAAGCCGCGAGGCCTCGGGCAAGAGGTTGCTCTGTGGATGCGCTTCCGGCAGGAGATGGAGGACGCGCACACCGAGCCGGGTGCGCTTCAGGTCCACCGGCTCGCCCTCCTCGTGCTGCAGCGCCAGCTTGCCGAACTCGAGCAGGTGTTCGCCCTGGTCCTCGGCATACCGGTCCGCCAGCTTCACGGCGGCGAAGGCCTCCTCCAGCTTTCCCACCTGCAGGTAGGCGAGGGCAGCGACATCGTGCAGCGCCGCCGAGTCGTGGTGGTGGTCGCGGAGCTTCTCGATGCGTGACAGCACTTCCTTGGGGTCGTCGGCCCGCTCCATCAGGCGCTGGATCTTGCGCCGCGCCCGTGGCCGTTGCTCGGGGTCCATGACCAGGAGCAGGTACTCGCTGATGGCGGTTTCGTAGTCGCCTCGCCCCTCTGCAATCTGGGCGAGCTCGGTGGCGAAGATCCCTTCCCTGCCGATGGCCTTGCGACCCTGACGGTAGATCTCGGCGGCGAGATCGATCTGGCCATGGCTGCGCAGCAGCCCCGCCCCCAGGCGGTAGCGGGCTTCGTCGGCGGGATTGGCGGCGATCACTTTCTGGATGACCTCGAGGGCGTCGTGGGTGCGCCGTTGCGCCAGCAGGTAGGTGCAGAGCTCGCGCACTTCGTCCAGGGCGGCGGGATCGCGCTCGATGCGCTGGGCGAGCAGAGCGATCAGCTTGTCCTGACGGCGTTCGACGCGATAGAGGTCGAGGAGGGCGTCTTCGATCCGACGGTTGCCAGGGAATTCGCGCCGCAGCTGCTCGCCGACCTCGATGGCCCCGGACCGATCGTTCTCCCGCTGGCGCCGGCGCAGCTCGAGCATCCCGGCATGCAGGCGCTCCTGCTGCTCGGCGCTGTAGGTCGGTTCGCGCGGGGCGGCGGGCGGCGCGCCCCGTTGCTGCGCCGCAGCGGGAGCCGCCCAGGCCAGGCAGATGACCGCCAGGGTGAGGAGCCGGCGTTTCACGGCAGCTTCGGCTCCTCGGCTTCGGCGATGGCGCGGAAGTACTCCCGCACCAGCTCCTGGTATTCCTCCGGAGTCCCCGATTCGAGGGCGCGCAAGATATCGCGGCGCAGCTTCTTGTGCGCCTCGTCCTCTTGCAGAGGGCCGCCACCCTGGCTGTAGACATCGCCGGCGCTGCGGCTCTCCCTCTCCTTGTTGTAATCCCGCTTGTGCAGGGAGCGGCTGGCGTCGAGCATGCGCGAGACGATGCGATCTTGCAGATCCAAGGTCTCCTGGTCGACGCCATCGCTCTCCATGTCCTCCACCACTTCTTTCATGTCGTCGAGCATGCGGTCCATGCGGCCGAGCGTGTCGCGCTTGTCCTGGGCCTGACGGTCGATGTCGCGCAGCTCGGCCTCGATGGAACGCTGCTCCGCCAGCAGGCGCGACATCTGGGCCCGCTCCTCTGGCGACATCTGCCCCGGCGTGGGCATGGATTGCTGCAGGCGCCGGGTGGCGTCGTTGAGCTTCTGCTGCATGCCCACCATATCCCCCAGGCGCCGGCTCGCCGACGGATTGCCGCCGCTCCCCCCCTGACAGCCCTGGGTGGAGCGGTTGAGCTCGATGACGGCGCGATTCAGATCGGCGTAGGCGTCCTCACCGTGCAGCCGGCCGGCGAGGGCGTTGCCCTTTTCGTAGCCCTCCACTCCCTGAGTCATCTTCCCCATCGCCTGCACCAAGAGCGCCGTGACCTGCCGCGGTATCTGGGTCGACTCCTTGCCCGCCGCCTCGAGATCCGCGGTCACCTTGTGGGTCGCTGCCCGCAGCGCTTGCTGGGACCGCGCCAGGTCGCCGCTCCTCTCGGCGTCGCCGTTGTCCACCGCCTGGCGGGTCAGGAGCTCCTGGCGGAAGGAGACGTCTAGGGATTGCCGGGCGGCCTTCTGCAAGGCCTCCAGCGTGGCCTGGGCCATGGCGGCGCTCATCGCCATCTGGGCGTTCATGAGACGCTGGTAGAGAGCGCGCAGGCGGCGCTCGGCGTTCTGCTGCTGCGGCTGGGCTTGCTGCATCTGCTGCTGCTGCAGTTGCTCGGCCGCATCGCGCATGGGTTCCGAGGGTTTCTGCGCCTGCACCTCCTCGCCCGCCTTGTCGAGCTCCTGCCGCCCGGCCTTTTCCATCTCCTGCTGCAGCTCCTGGAGCTCTTTCTCCATCTCCGTGGAGTCCTCGGCGAGATCGGACTGCTCCTGGGTCAGGCGCTCGCCTTCCTGCTGCGGCGTGTTCTCTTTGCCGTCCTTCTGAGCGGAGGACGAATCGGCGCGGCTCGTCTCGCCTTTCTCCAGGGCCTCGGTGCGCTGGGTCAGCTCTTCCTGCTGCCGCAGCAGCTCCGCGGTGCGCTCCAGCAGCGCGTCCAGCTTCTGCTCGCGCCGCAGCTGTTCCAGGAGCGCCTTGGTGCGATCGAGGCGTTGCAGGAACTCCTCCTGCGACAGCTCCATCTTCTCCAGCGCCCGCTGGATCTCGTCGGGCGAGATCTGCTTCATCGCCTCTTGGAGGCGCTGCATGTATTCGCGCAGCGTGTCGTCCTGGACCTCCTGGAGCAACTTGCGGATTTCCTCCATCTTCTGGGCGACCTCGGAGCTCACCAGCTGCTGCTCTTCCATCTTCTCGACCTCGTGTTGCAGCTGCTCGGCGATGTCGCCGACCTTCTCCGCCAGCTCCTTCTGCTTCTCCAGGGACTTCTGGATCTCCTGCTCCTTCTTCCAGTCCATCTCGGGATTCTTCTTCAGCTCCCGCGACAGACGCTCGTATTTCTGCTGCAGCTGCTTGCCTTCCTCGAGGACGCGATCGATCTCGCTCAGGCGGTTCTCGTCCTGGTCGTGCAGCTCCGCGTAGAGCTCGCCCAGGGAAGGCAGCCGCAGGCGATAGGTGGGCGTGCGCGCCGTCTTGTGGCCCGAGATCGCGTCGTTGTCCTCCACTTCGATCCAGTAGGAAACGAAGTCGCCCGGGAAGAGCCCGAGCGTGCTCAGGTCCCAGGCGTGCTTCTTCAGCAGTTCCGCCGCGCCCTCCCGGCCCACGGGCTTGCCGTCGGGATCGACGGCGGTGCCGTCGTGGAGGACGAGGGCGGTGCGCTTCTCGGTTTCCTGCAGGTCCTCGCCCTCGCGCTCGCGGCGGGAGACCAGGGTCATGCGGGAGATGCCGAAGTCGTCGTCGGCATGCACCTGGAGCTCCACCTGCAGCGACTTGGGCAGGGTGGCGTCCGCCTCCGGGGCGCGGAGTTCCACGAAGGGCGGGCGGTCCTCGATGGCGCTCAGCTGGTAGGTGACCGGATCGGCGTTGCCGTGACCGAGGGAATCTTCCACCTCGAAGTGATAGCGCAGGTCGCCGCGCAAGGTGAAAGCGGCGCGGAAGGTGGCGCCGTCCAGGGACAGACGCAGCGGCCCCGGCAGCGTCACCGCCGCCGCGGGATCGCTTTCCGGCAAGAGCGATCCCCGCTCCAGCGGCGAAGAGGCGGTGCCTTCGATCTCGATCCGCGTGCCGACGAGGGCGACGGCGTCGCCGCGCCCTTCCTCCAGGCTCTGGGCTTCGCGCCGGGTGTAGGCCGGCGGCACCAGTCGCAGGGTGAAGCGGTCGACGCTGGGGCGTTGCACGACGCGGATCTGGTGCTCCGCGGTGTGGCGCTTGCCGCTCTCGAAGCGATAGGAGGTAGCGTCGCGCACGTTTTCGAAGCGGAACTCGTAGGCATACGGCGGCCCCACGCCTTGCGACTGCAGCGCCCGCGTCTTCCACAGGTCGCCGGTGTCGTTGAAACGCAGCAGCATCTCGGGAGCCAAGGGGCCGCGATCGACCACCCGCACCATGAAGTCGTCGCCGGCGAGGATGTCGACGTCGCCGCTTTGCACCTCGAGCTCGCCGTAGACGATGGAAGCGGGCGAGGGGTAAGCGAAGGCGAGGGCCTGCGCGGCGCGCCGCGGCACCGAGGGTGCCAGGAGCGCGAGGGCCAGGAGTGCGAGGGCGAGGCCGCCCACCACGACGCCATCCCGGCGCCGCTGGGGGAAAGCGAAGAGCCGCACCAGATCGAGGCGGCTCGCCTCGCCGTAGGCCTGGTCGATGGTGGCGGCGACGAGGTCGTTCGAGGTGTTGCCGGGGGCACCGCGCTGGCTGAACTCGAGGGCCGCGCGCAGCATGTCGCGGAAATCCCGCCGTTCCTCCACCAGGCGGGAGAACACCGCCAGGTTCGGCACCGCCTGCAGCGGTTGCAGCCAGGATCTCCACACCAGGGCGGCGGCCCCGCCCCAGAAGAGGAGCCCCAGGAGCCACCCCACCGGCCTAGGCAGGATCGGGACCACGGCCGCCAGGCAGAGCAGGGCGGCGAGCCCCAGTCCCAGGCGGCAGGCGATGCGCAGACCGCCCCAAAGCAAGACGCGCCGGGCGTGCCGGCGCTTCCCATGACGCAGCAGCGCCACGAGCAGGGCGCCGCGTTCCTGGACTTTGTTCTCCGCCCCCGCCGCTGTGGTCATCCTAGGCTCCCCCCGCGGCCGCGCGCCGGCTCAATGCGTCAGCGCGTAAACCAGAACGTTGACGGCCATGCGCATGGCCGCTTCCCGGCGCTCCGGCGGATCTTTGTGGACCTCGGGATCCTCGACGCCATCACCGATGTCCGACTCATAGGTGTACAGGAGCACGATCCGTCCTTTGTCGCGGATCACCAAGCTCTGCGGCGGCTTGCCGTCGTGCTCGTGGATCTTCGGCAAGCCCGGCAGGGTGTAGTAGCAGCGGTACAGCGGGTGATCGTTGGGCAGCTCCTCGAGCTCCCGATCCGGAAAGAGCCGGCGGACTTCCTGGCGGAAGCTGCGATCCATGCCGTAGTTGTCGTCGGCCCAGAGGAAGCCGCCACGCAGCATCCAGTCGCGCAGATGCGCGGCTTCCTCCTCGGAGAACTTCACCATGCCGTGGCCGTTCATGTAGACGATGGGAAAGCGGTACAGGGTGTCATCGTCCGGGCGCAGGACCACTTCCTCGTGCACCGTGACGATGCCGGTCCGCTGCTGGAAGGCGACCATCCAGTTCGGCAGCGAGCTCGGGTTGGAGTACCAGTCGCCGCCGCCGTCGTAGTGCAGGCGCCCGATGTGGATGCAGGCTTCTTGGGCTGGTTCCTCGGCCGCACCGGGGAGGGCCGAGGCTCCCAGGCAGAGAACGAAAATCGCCCCGAGAAGGCAAAGCTCCCCGCTTGCCGGGCGTGTGCTCCGTGCGGCTCCCATGGACCTTCCAGGCGGGCTACGACTCCAGCCTTGGTACGCGGCGAGACCTCAGGGGTTCCACCCGGCGGGGGTGGTCCCCTCACCGTAATGATAACGCCCACGGGGGTTTCGAGCATAAAATAGGCCCAGGGTCGGTCTCCCGCCAGGGAGGCGCCCGGGCGCCGGCCTCTCGAGGCCGGCAGTGCGGCTCTTTTCGGGCGAAGTGGCCCGAGGTGAGGCTCGAAGCCGGTCCACGCCTGACCCACCCCTCTTCCCTGCCTGCTCGTTCAGGACCCGCTCGTTCAAGACCACCTGCCAGCGTCCTCCACCTTCAGGTGGGGAGCGTGATCTGTACCTCGGCGCCTCCGCCCGGACGGTTGCTGAGGCTGATCGAGCCGCCGAGCTCCTCCAAGATGCTGCGGGTGATCGCGAGCCCGAGACCGGTGCCCGTGGATTTGGTAGAAAAGTACGGTTCGAAGAGACGCTCTCGCGCTTCGGCGGTGAGACCCGAGCCCTCGTCGGTGACGCGCACACGCACCTGCCCAGCCTCGGCGGCTTCGACGCTGAGCGCGATCCGGCCCGTGCCCCCCATGGCCTCGCGCGCGTTCTCCAGGACATTGGTGAAGACCCGGCGTAGCCCCTCCTCGTCGCCGCGCACCACGAGTCCGTCCCCGGGGAAAGAGTCGCTGCCGTCGGTGCCGAGGTCGAGCTGCAGACCCTGCACGCTGCGGTACGGCGCGGTGACGCGGCGCAGCACCGCACCCAAGTCCAAGGGTTGCGGCTCCCGCTTGCTGACCCGGCCGAAGCCGGAGAACTCGCTGGCGATGCGCCGCAGCACGTCCACCTGCTGCACGATCGTCTGCATGCCCTCGCTGAAGATCTCCGGGAACTTGTCGCTCTTGTCGCGGAAGGCTTGCTCCATGAACTGCGCCGAGAGCTTGAGCGGGGTGAGGGGATTCTTGATCTCGTGCGCCACTTGCCGGGCCATCTCGGCCCAGGCTGCCAGCTTCTTCGACCGGATCATCTCGGTGAGATCCTCGAAGATGGCGACGCGCCCCAGGGATTCGTCCACGCCGGACGGGCGCAGATCGGTGACGATGAGGCGCAGCGTCAAGCGCCCCTCGCTGCGGCGCATGCTGAGCTCGTGGATGGCGCCTTCGGCCCCCGTACCGACCTGGGCCCAGAAGTCGCGCACGCCGCTGTCCTTGGCTGCCGCCGCCAGCTCGCCCCAGGTGCGGCCTTCGAGACCTTCGGGCGGCAGGCGCAGGAGGCGCTCGGCCGCCGCGTTGGCCGCGGTGATGCGTCCTTGCACGTCCGTGGCCACCACGCCGGAAGCGATGTTGCCGAGCACTGCTTCCAGGTAGCGCTGCCGTTCCTCCAGCACCAGACGTGCTGTCTGCAGGCGCGCCGCCATGTCGTTGAACGAGCGCTCCAGCTCGCCGATCTCGTCGCGGCCTCGGGCCTGCAGGCGGAAGGCCAGGTTGCCGCCGGCGATGCGCCGGGTGCCCTCGATGAGGCTGCGCAGGGGGTCGAAGATGCGGGCGGCGAAAGCCACCGCCAGAGCCAAGGTGAGCACGAACATGGAAGTGGACAAGCCGACGACGAGGGCGCGGGTGCGATCCACCTCGACGGCGAACTCGTCGGGCTGCAGCAGCTGCTGCGCCGCCAAGGCGCCGAGGCGTTCGCCGAAGCGATCTTCCAGGGGGACATAGCTCGAGAAGTAGCGCTGCTCTCCCGCGGATTCCTCCACCACGGCATAGCGATTGTTGCGCAACAGCACCGACTTGTAAGCGGCAGGCGACAGCAGCAAGGGCAGCACCCCGGCAGCGGCCAGGCTCTTCTGGCTCGACACCACCAGCCGCGGGCCGAGGAAAGCGCTGATGTCGGTGCTGAGGATGGGCACCAGTTCACGCAGCATGCCGTCGTCGAGACGGCGGCGGTAATAGAGGTAGAAGAGTTGCGGCGCCGCGCCGGGGCGCGCCTCGGGGGTGAACCACACCGGTTCCAGGGCCCCGAGGGCCAGGTGGTTGACGCCATCCCGCGAGGCGAAAACACGTCGCGGCGCGGCGGTGATAAACGCCAAGCCTTCCGCGTCGGAGAAGTCGCTCAGCGTCTCGTCCAGGATGGGACTGCCCCTGCCGCTGAACACCGTGACGGTGCTGAAACTGGGAATGTCCCGGGCCGGCGGTGGGCCTGGCGTCATGTACCAGGTGGCGTTGCGCAGGTACCATTCGACGTATTCGCTGGTGAGAACGCTCTGCAGCTCGCGGCGCACCACGTTGGTGAGCGCCGCCTCGGCGGCGCGCGCCTTGTCCACCGCGACGTCGCGATTACGGCTCTTGCTGCGCTCCGCCATGATCCGCTGCGTCGCCAACGACACGACGACGCTCGGCAGCAGCGCCACCACCAGGAACGCCCCCATGAGCTTCTGCTGGAATCCCAGGCGCTTGGGGACCAGGAGCGCCGGCAGCGCCCGCGCCGCGGCGCGGCTGCGCCCCAGTCCCATCAGCACCAGGAGCACGGCGACGGCGCCGGCGAAATCGAGGGCGGCGATCTGCGTCCACTGCAGCAGGCGCTCGAGCGGCGAGAGCAGATGGAAACCGGCGAGCAAGGTGCGTTCCCCGGCGGGAATCTCCGTCGCCAAATAGGCGCCGTTGGCGAGACGCAGGCGCTTCCAGCCCGCATGCGCCGGGCCGGCGTCGCGTAGCGGTTCTCCCACCTCGAGATAGGGCGTGGAGCTCTCGCTCACGAACCCCCCCTGCAACCAGGCGAGGAGGTAGAGCTGCGCTTCCCCGACCCGCGGTCCCACGCCCCTGCCGCTACCGGCCTGCAGCAGCTCGGGAGGGCTCAGGCGCGGGTTCGCGGCGAGGACGAGGCTCTCGTGCGCGAAGGGGAGGTCGATCACCACGTAGCCACGCAGCTGTCCCAGACGACCGGCGTGCACCGGCAAGGAGCCGCGGTACAAACGCACCACGCCCACGGAGCGCGCTTCGATCTCGGTCTGCTCGATGTGCGCCCCGGTGATGCTGGCGCGCTCGCGGCTGTCCAGGGTAGGCAGCTCCGGCGGGTACGGCAGGCCAATGGAGAACTCGCTGGCGAGCTGGCCCAGCTCGTCGTACACCCGTACCTGGCAGGGCCAGGACAGACCTCGCAGCAAGCTTCCCGACCAGATCTCGTAAGCGCTGGCGCTGGCGGTGGCGTCCCCCGGGGTCAGCTCCTCGAGCAGGTTCGCCTCGGCTTCCAAGTCCTGCAGCACGTGCTTCAAGACGAAAGGCCGCTCTTCGTCGACGAGCCGGCGCACTTCATCGGCGCGGGCGAGAACGTGTTCTTCCCGGGCGTGGAAGTCCTCGCCCTGCAGGGCTTCGCTGGTGAGCGTCGCGGCCAGCGCCACGAGGACGAGCGTCGCCAGGCTGAAGCTGGTGAAGCGCTCGTCGAGGAAGAGAGCGTGCAGGCGCGCGCCGCCCCAGAGCACCACGATGCCCACGAGCGCGGCGAGCGGCAACGACTGCAGTCCGAGAGCGAGGGCCACACCGGCGGCGGCCAGGGCCAGGAGCCAGCGCGGCGGGCGCGGTGGGGTCAGCCTGGCGACGAGGAGCAGCGCTAGGAGCAGGAGCGCTGCCAGACCGGCAAGCAGCGCTGCGTGCAGGCAGAGCGCCGGCGGCGATTGCAAGTCCAGCGCGGTGCCGAGGAGCGGCAGGCTGGTGTTCTGGGCCACGCGCACCGCCGCAGCGACAGCGAGGCGGACAGCGAGGACGGTGCTGGCGGCTGCCGCCAGCAACCCGAGAAGGGTGCGGAGCGTGCCCGCGGGCGCGGCTTCCGGGTGGCGCGTCTGGCGGCGCAAACGCTGCACGAAAAGGAGAGCGGCGCTCGCCAGCAACACCAGGGCGGTGAGGAGGAGATCGAGAGGCGTGCGCAAGACGCCGAAGAAACCATCCATGGCGAAGGCGGCGGGTTGCAGCACCCCGGGCCCCTGCAGGGAGGGTGAGGGCAGATGCAAGAAGCCGAGGAGGAGGCGCGCCATCCACAGTCCCGCGAGGAGCGGCCACGGACGGTCCCACAGCGATCCCCAGGGCGCCCGCCGCGCCGTCTCGCTCCACACCGCCCAGGCGCCGAGGCCGAGGGCGACGAGCACGAGCCATGCTTGCATCCGGCGCTCGCGGGACGCTTGGAGGAGTGTTTCGTCGTCACGAGGAGGAGCGCTCAGGCGCCCGAGCAGGCGCGGCACGCCGTCGGCGCCGCGGATGACGAAGTCCCCTTGCAGACCGCGCTCCGGGTCGCCGTGGATTTCGATGTCCTTTTGCGTCAGATACGGCGGCACCAGACGGGCCTCATAGTTCCATTCCACCGCGTCGTCGTCGCCGGCCCGACTCGCGACGGGCTCGCCCCGTGGCCGTCCGAAACTCGACATCGGGATCTCCACCAGCACGCGCGGGGTGTGCACCGAATCGGCGGGGGTGGCGTCATCGCGGCCGTCTTGCCGGTCGTAGACGAGGAAGATGCCGGCGCCGGAACGGCGGAAGTAGATCTCTCGCGGCCCGGGAGCGAAGAAGGTGAGCCGCACGCCGCTCGCCCCGGAATGGGTGGTGCCGGCCCAGGCCAGCAGCTGTCCGCGCGCGTCGAACAGGCGCACGCTGGGTGCGGCGGGAGCTGCCGCCGGGCGCACGCGCTGCATCGCCTCGAGAGCGTCGAAGAGCCGCACCCGCGCTTCCGGACCGGCAGCGACGGGGATGGAATCCACCAGGGTCAAGGCGGAGTCACCCAGCGCTCGGGCGCTCGCTTCGAGTCCGAGAACGCGGGCACGCAGCACTTCGAAGCGACGCTGCAGGCGTGCATCCCCTCGGGCGAGCCACGCTTCCGTCGGTGTCGTGCGCAGGAGGGAAGGAAGGAGCAGACCGAGCCCGACGGGCACGAGCCAAGCGAGGCGGCGGAGACGCGCGGCCGCACTGCCGTCTCGTCGCAGCCCGAGCTGCAGGAGTGCAGCGGCCGCCGCGGCCAAGAAGAGCCAGTGCCAGGCCGCAGGCGCACGGTCGTGCGGCCACGCTCCTCCAGCCTCCAGCAGGAGTCCGAGGGCGGCGGCCAAGCCGGCGGCGATGCTCAGGAATCGTGGTTGCATGTCGTCTGGAGCTGCATTCTCCCGCGTCAGCGCAGGGCGGTGATCTCACCGAGGACCCAGCGGGACTCTTCGCGCACGAGCATCACCAGAACCCGATCCTGCAGCACCGGACCGCTGCCCAGGGCGCGGTACCGGCGGATGGCGAGAGCCACGGCGAGCGGCCGGCCGGCATCGGGCGGGCGACGATCGAGGAACTGGAACTGCAGCACGCGGTGGCGCGCGAAGTGCGCTTCCAGGATGCAGCGGCTCTGACGGGGCGAGAAGCTTCCCGCTGCCGGCTCCAGCTCCGGCAACGCGATCGACACTTTGCGCTCCCCCAGGAGCGCCACCACGCCCCGGACGTCGCCCCGCCCCCACGCCGCTTCGAGACTGTCGAAGACCGCGGACGGCTCCGCCGCCTCCGGCCCGGGGGCGGCGAGCAGCGGGGTCCAGGGGCACAGCAGCAGCCAGGGGATCCGGAGCAGGCGGAGCCAGGTGCGCATGGAACCTACCCTCCCTGGCGGCGCCTCAGTCTAGCGCACCAGGACGCCGCCAGCGCGGCGGGATCGGGTATAGTGGATCGGTGCCGCGCCACAGAGCGCGTTCACCCCTCAGCGAACTCGAAAACGTCCATGCCCGCACACGCATCGGCAAGAACCCGGGGCGCCACGGCGCCTCTCCGTCGCGGCGAGATGCTGCACAAGTACCGCGTCGAGAAGCTCCTCGGTGCGGGGGCCTTCGCGCGCGTCTACCGAGCCTACGACACCGTCGAGGGCGTGCACGTGGCGCTCAAGGTCTTCGCCCAGCCCCTGCCGGAACTGAGCCAGAACGTTTTCCGCCACGAAGTCCGGGTCATCTCGCGGCTGGACCACAAGAACATCGTGCGTCTCAAGACCGCCGAGATCCTGGGGGATCGATTCGTGATGATCTCCGAGCTGGGGGAACGGACGCTCCTCGAGGCCTTCGCGCGCCAGCGCCCGGTGCGCTACGCCGTGCACGTGCTCGACCAGGTCCTCCAGGGGCTGTCGTGCGCCCACGCCCACGGCATCATCCATCGCGACATCAAGCCCGAGAACATCCTGGTGTGGCGGGACGGCCGGGTGAAGATCTCCGACTTCGGCGTCTCCCGTCTCATGGACCGTCCGGTCACTCACACGACCGCGACCGGCACGCCGAGTTATCGCGCCCCGGAGCAAGCCTACGGGCGGCCGACCTTCGCTTCCGACCTTTTCGCTTTGGCCCTGGTCTTCTACGAGATGGTGACGCGCACCTTGCCGCGCTGGCCGTTGCGCTGGCCCTTCGAGCGCAACGAACTGTTCATGGCCCGGGTGCCGCCGGCGCTGGCGCGCGTCATTCGTCGCGCTGCGAGCTTCGATCTGGAACATCGCTACCGCGATGCCGAAAGCATGCTGCGCGCCGTGCACGCTGCCGTGCCCGGCGTGGCCAACGGCGAGGTCGCCGAGGAAACGCGGCCGCGGCGGCTGTCGTGGCGGGCGTACCGACAGCACGAGTTCGAAACGCGCTACGGTCGGCACCTGCAGCTGGCGTTCCGCTGTCACCGCTGCTCCGGGGCGGTCTCGGAGTTCATGCGCGTCTGCCCGTGGTGCGGTTATCGCAAGAACTCCTTCACCGGCATCACCCGCTTCCCCCAGGTGTGCCATCGTTGCGAGCACGGGGTGCACGAGGATTGGAGCTATTGCGCTTGGTGCTACGGCCCGCGCTTCGCCCACATCTCCACCGTGCCGAGTCGCGATCCGCACTATGGTGGGCGCTGCAGCCGCTGCGGCGAGGTGCGCCTGCTGCCGCACATGCAGCGCTGTCCCTGGTGCAACGCGCGCCGGCGCCCCTGGCGCAGTCGGCGGCTGCTCGACCGCTGCTCCCACTGCAGCACTTCCGTGGCCAGCGATTACTGGGATTTCTGCGCCTGGTGCGGCAGGAACCTGCAGGGTCCGCGGCGCCCCAACGGCCGCCGGCGCACCGCCTGACTCCCGGATTTCAGGAAGCGAAGAGGATCCGGTAGGCCAGAACGCACCACATCCACAGGCCACACAGGGTTTTCACGCAGGCGCCGAGGACGCGGCCGATGAAAGCGGCCTTGCCGGCCCGCAACGCCTGGTCCAGCTGCCGCCGGGCTCGGTATTCCAGCACCACCGCCCCGAGGAACGAACCGAGGAAAGCACCCGCCAGCGCCCCGAGAGGCGGCACCACGGGCGCGAGAGCGAGGCCGCCGGCGAAACCGCCCAGGCAGGAGCCGAGGACGCCGGCGCGGGTGGCGCCGCGCTTCGCCGTGAAGCCGACGCCGACGGCGAACTCGAGCCCTTCGGCCAAGCCCGCGAGCGCCGCCAGCGCCACCAGGGTCCATGCGCCCACGGGGTGCCAGTGGGTCAGCAAACCATAGAGTGCGGCGAGGCCGAGGAGGATCCAGTTGGCCGGCAGGCCGAAGGCGTGCAGCAGCAACACCGCGGCGCCGCCGGCGAGCAGCAAGGCTTTGGCCAAAGAGACGAGGGCATCGGGCATGGGCAGCGACCGGAAACTCTAGGCGCTCACGCGCTCCGTCTCCGCCTTGGCCGTGCGGTGATACCACTCGATCACCAGCGGCGCGGCGACGAAGACGGAAGAGTAGGTACCGACGACGATCCCGATCGCCAGCACCCAGGCGAAGTCGTAGATGACGTCGCCGCCGTAGAACAGCAAGGAGATGAGCACGAGCATCGTGGTGGTGCTGGTGAGGAGCGTCCGGGACAAAGTCTTGTTGATCGCCCCGTTGAAGATGTTGTCCACGCTCTCGCGGCGCTGTTTGAGCTTCAGCTCCTCGCGGATGCGGTCGAAGATGACGATGGTGTCGTTGACCGAGTAACCCGCCAGGGTCAAGAAGGCGGCGACGATGGAGAGCGACACTTCCTTGTTGAAGAGCGAGAAGAGCCCCAGGGTGAGGAGCAGATCGTGGGAGAGGGCGATGACCGTGGCGACGCCGAAGAGCCACTCGAAACGCCAGGCGATGTAGATCAAGATGAGCAGGATGGAGAGCAACACCGCCTGCAGCGCCGCCAGCCGCAGCTCGCTTCCCACCTTCGGCCCGATCGAATCGAGGGAGAGCAGCGTCACGGTCTTGTCGGGGAAATGCTGGCGCAGCGCCTGCAAGATGGCGTCGGCGCTGGTGGCCGCCACGGTACGAGCGGCCTCGGCGCCGGCGCTGGCTGCGCTCGTCGCGGCCTCCGTGGTGGGCAAGTGGATGAGGAAAGAGGCGCGGTCGCCGGACACGACGCGCTGGATGCTGCGGTTGTCGTAGCCCGCGGCGCTCACCGCGGTACGGATGCCGGCGATGTCGGCGGCCGTGGTCCCGGCGATGGCCACTTCCAGCTGCACGCCGCCGGTGAACTCCACCCCCAGCCGCAGGCCGCCGCGGAAGGCGATCGAGCCCAGGCCGATCACCAAGGTGACGAGGGAGATGATGAAGCCGATCTTGCGGCGGCCGATGAAGTCGAAGCTCGTTTCCTTGATCAGTGTCAGCATGGGTCCGATCCGCGGCCGAGGGCCTCTAGATGCTCAGTTTCTCCAGGCGACGACGGCGCGTGAAGAGGTCGAAGACGAAGCGCGTGACGAACAGGGCCGTGAACATGGAGGTGGTGATGCCGATGCAGAGCGTCACCGCGAAACCTTTCACCGGGCCGGTGCCGAAGTAGAGCAGCACGATGCCGGCGAAGAGCGTGGTCAGGTTGGAGTCCACGATGGCCGAGAGCGCCCCCTTGTAGCCGGCTTCGATGGAGGCGGCCACGGTCTTGGACTTGCGCAGCTCCTCACGGATGCGCTCGAAGATGAGCACGTTGGCGTCCACCGCCATGGCCACCGCCAGGACGAGGCCGGCGATGCCGGGGAGCGAGAGCGCCGCCCGCAGGGTCGCCATGGCGGCGAGGGTGATGAGAAGGTTGACGGCGAGCCCGAGCGCCGCCACCAGACCGGAGAGCTGGTAGTAGACCACCAAGAAGCCGATGCTGAGGCCGAGCCCCACGCCCCCCGCCATCAGTCCCCGGCGCAGGGAATCGCTGCCCAGCGTCGGACCCACGGTGCGTTCCTCCACGATGGTGAGCGTCACCGGCAGAGCGCCGGCGCGGAGCACGATGGCCAGGTCCCGGGCTTGTTGGTCCGTGAAGGAGCCGCTGATCTGTCCTTCGCCGTTGGGGATGCGGTTGCGGATGCTCGGCGCCGACTTCACCACGCTGTCGAGGATGATGGCGAGCTGCTTGCCCACGTGGTCCGCGGTGAGGCGCGAGAAGGTGCGGGCGCCGCGGCGATCGAGACGGAAGTTGATGAGCATCGAGCCCGGACGGTCCGGGTCGGGACCGGTGCGCGCATCCTGCAGGAACTCGCCGGTGAGCTCTTTCTCCGTGCCGACGAGATAGAGGAGACGCACGGGCACGCCGTCCTGGGTGTGCAGATCCGATTCGCTGCTCCAGAGGAACTCGGCCCGCGGCACCGCGCTGGCGATGGCGGCGCGGACGCGGCTGTCCGCCAAGAGCTCCCGCACGCGCTGCACGCGGAAGCCATCGTCGGGAACGTAGAGGGCACCGAACTGCAGGGTGACGAAGAGGCTGCTGAAAGAATTACCCGGCTTTTCGGCGGCGGCCTTGACGCTGGGCAATTCGGGCAGCTGCAGCGAGTCCGCGGCCTCGGCGGCGGCGGTGTCGGTGGCGGCGGCGCTCCCGGGCGTTTTGGTGGCGGCCTGCGTCGTGTCGCCGGGAGTCGCGGCGGTGTGCGTGGTGTCGGTGGCCGCCTCCGAGGCGAGGACGGCGTCGATGGCCTGCACCGCCTTGACGATGTCCTGGGGATCGCGGACGAAGCGGAACTCCAGCTGTGCCACGTCGCCCAGCAGGCCTTTCGCCCGCTCCGGATCCTCCACCCCTGGGAGCTGGACCATGATGCGGTCGGTTCCCTGCCGCGACAGCGTGGGCTCGGTGACCCCGAACTGGTCCACCCGGGTGGAGAGGATCTCCATGACCCGATCTTGGGCGTCCCGGGCATCGGCTTCGCGGACGCTGCCGCGGTCGAGCTCGAGGACCACGTGCATGCCGCCCTGGAGATCCAGCCCCAGCTTCATCGACTTCTCCAGGACCGAGCGCATCTCGCGGCGCTCACCCTCGGAGAGAGCCATGACCTGTTCCTGCGTCAGCTTCCGGTACTTCGAGAAGTACCGGAAGGTCGGGTAGAGCAGGACCAAGCTCACACCGACGACGAAAAGGATGACCAGGAGCCGGAAGGTGAGGTTGCGGTCCATGCGTCCTCTCGACGGTCGCAGCACTGGCGCACGGCGGCCCACCTTGGCCATCGGTGCGTACGGCCGTCGTCGCGTTGAGTCGTCGAACGGAAGGAGCGGGATCCGGATCGAACCAGGATGCGCGCCCGGGCGTCAGAGCCCCGCCATTATAGGGCCCGCCTGGGGGCAGTCAAGCGCTGCGGGCGGCTCAGGAGGTGGCAGGCTTGGGGGTGCCGCGCAGCTCCTCCAGCGTGACGAAGCGTATGCCCTCTGCCTGCAAACGGGGCACCAGGGCCCGGAGCGCCTCCAACGTGTATGGACGCGGATGCGCGATCCCCACCGCGACGCCGCGCTGCCGCGCCAAGGCGGCCAGCCGCTCGAGCCGCGCCGACACGGTGGTGGCAGACTTGGTGTCGGTGTCGAGGAAGAGGTCGTTGCGCAGGCTCCACACTCCCTGGGCGCGGGCGGCGCGCAACGCCACGCTGCGCGCCGTGGTGGCGCTGTCCAGGAAGAGCAGGCCCCGGCGCGCCAGCACCGCGCTCAGCGCGCCCATCGTGGCGGCATCGGCGGTGGCCCGCGAGCCCATGTGGTTGTTGATGCCCACGAAGCCCGGATACTTGCGCTGGTACTTCTCCAGCAAGGCGTCGATCGCTCCTTCCTCCATGCCCACCCGCAGCGGGTGCCGGCCGGCATTCTCGTGGCCTTCCGGTTCCATCGGCAGGTGGAGGAGCGCAGGCAAACCCCGCTTCTCCGCGGCGGCGAAGACGTCGTCGCTGTGCGGCAGATCGGGCAGCACCGCCAGTGTCAGCGGCACACCGAGATCCAGGATGCCTTCGGCGATGTCGTTCAAGTTGTGGCCGAGATCGTCGATGACGAGGGCGATACGCGCCACCGGCCGCTCCGGAGTGCGGGATGCGGGGCGCACGCGGAGGCGATGGGTGATGCGCGCGGCGAAGCCGAGGGCGATGCTGACCTCGCCGCCCTGGGTGTGCAGTTCCTCGGCGGCAAGGACCTCGGCGCCGGCGGCGATGGCGCTCTGGGTGAGCCAGAGATTGCACTGGGTCGGCGTCAGGTGGGCCGGGGCGCGGAAGCTGTACTCCTGCACGCTGCCCTGCTCCTCGGCGAGACGCCGTGACTTGAGATCGGCGCGGAGCAGTCCCATGGAGACGAAGCGCTCCGCCAGCGCCACGTCCAGCTGCACCGCGAGTCTCTCGAGGAAGGGATCGCGCCAGCCGGCACGGACGAGGAGGACGTGGCCAGGGCGGGTGGTGAAGAGCTGGATGGCGCCGAGACCGAGGAGGCCTATAGCCAAGGTGGCGACGACGACGCGCGGCCGCGCCACGAGGTGCTTCCTC